>NZ_JBEXMX010000012.1:0-78356 GCF_040610755.1 Gordonia sp. NPDC003585
CCGAAGACGGTGGCGCCGTGTCTATTCGGCCCGCTCGCTCCGCTCCCGGCGCCGTGCCTATTCGGCCCGCTCGCTCCGCTCCCGGCGCCGGGGGTCGACGGGTGTGCCTGCGCCTGGCGGCGAGCAGTGGTGACCGGACGTCGGATCACCGAGGCGGCACTCACGGCAGCGTTGTCGATGATGCGGTTGATCACCATCGCCGCGGTGTCGTCGGGCACCGCAACGGGGTCGGTCGCGACTTCCGCGATCTTCTGGGCGAGGTGCTCCGACTGCGGGAAATCTTCGGAACTGCGGTGGGTGCGGACGTGATGAGTGATCATGTGTTGCACCGTACGCACACGCCCGGACGTCGCAAAAGGCCTGGCAAATGCGTATTTCAGCGAATATCGTTGAGCCATTTTGCGAATGTTGTGGAAGCTGTGTCGATTATGCTGTTCCCATGGCCAAGATGTTTGTGGGTGCGCGGCTTCGTCGGCTGCGCGATGAACGAGGCCTCTCCCAGGCGGGTCTGGCGCGGCGGATCGACCTGTCTACCAGTTACGTAAATCAGCTCGAGAACGACCAGCGGCCGATCACCGTTCCGGTGCTGCTGACGCTCACGCGCGAGTTCGACCTCGACGCCGACTACTTCGCGCCGGACGGCGACGCACGCCTGGTCGCAGACCTCGCCGATGTACTGGCCGCACAACCCGACGCCGGCGACGTCAGCCGTGCCGAGATCTCCGAGCTGGTCGCGCGCATGCCGGCGATCGGGCAGACGCTGGTGAACATGCATCGCCGGTTGGTCACCGCCGACACCGAACTGGAAGGGCATCGTGCACGGGTCTCGGCGGAAGGCACGCCGTCGGCCACTCCGATGCCGTTCGAGGAGGTCCGCGACTTTTTCTACGACCGCAAGAACTACATCGACTCCCTGGACCGAGCGGCCGAGCAGCTCTTCGTCGACCATCGGCTCTCGGTCGGCGGTCTCGACCTCCAACTCGCCGAACTCCTGCGCGACGAGTTCGGCATCTCGGTCACCATCGGCCACGATCCCGATCCGGCCGGCGCGGCCCGAGGGCCCAAACGTCGCTTCGACGAGGACAGCCGCGTGCTGCACCTCGCCGGGCGACTCTCGTCGGGACAGCGCGCCTTCCAGCTCGCCACCCAACTCGCACTGCTCACCCAGGGTCCGGTCATCGACGCCCTCGTCGCCGAGGCCGACAACATGCACCCGGCGTCGGTACCCGTCGCGCGGATCGGCCTGGCCAACTACTTCGCCGGCGCGCTACTCCTCCCCTACGAGCGGTTCCTCGACGCGGCCGAGAAGGCGCGCTACGACGTCGAACTCCTCAGTCTCGGGTTCGGCGTCGGCTTCGAGACGGTCTGCCATCGGCTGTCCACGCTCCAGCGCGCCCAAAAACGCGGTGTGCCATTCATCTTCGTGCGTACCGATCGCGCGGGGAACATTTCAAAACGTCAGTCCGCCACGGCCTTTCACTTCTCCCGCGTCGGTGGCAGCTGCCCCTTGTGGGTGGTGCACGACGCCTTCTCGACGCCGGGCCGCATCGCTACGCAGGTGTCGCAGATGCCCGACGGGCGCTCCTACTTCTGGCTGGCCCGCACCACCGACGAACAGCAGGGCTTCCTGTCGCCGCGCAAGAGCTTCGCCATCGGTCTCGGCTGCGACGTCTCGCATGCCGAACGGCTCATCTACGCCAGCGGCATCGACCTCGCCGACGAAACGACCGTCGTGCCGATCGGTGCGGGCTGCAAGGTGTGCAGCCGACCCGCGTGTGCGCAGCGCGCCTTCCCGCAACTCGGTCAGCCCATCCTCGTCGACGCCACTGTCAGCGATTCGATTCCCTACCGCCAGGCGACGACCTGACCACTCGAATACTCCCGCTCCCCGAGTGCGGGCCCTCGATCCGAACGATCGATCGGCCGGGATAGCATCCAGAGCGGAGGTGTGCAGAACAGTGAGCGCGACGTGCGGGACGGATGTGCCCGGAGTGGCAGGCGCACCGGAACCGATCGAACGGCACCCCCGCGCTGCGGTCACCGTGCTCTGTGCGGCGGGCATCGTAGTGGCGCTGATGCAGACGATCATTGTGCCGCTCATCCCCCAGCTGCCGACGCTGCTGCACGCCGATCCCGGCAACACATCCTGGGCGCTCACCATCACCCTGCTCGTCGGTGCCGTGATCACACCGATCGGTGGTCGTCTCGGCGACATGTACGGCAAGCGACTCGCCCTGATCGGCAGCATGAGCTGCGTGGCCATCGGTTCGATGGTGTGTGCGCTGTCGACGGCGCTGGTCCCGTTCCTGATCGGTCGGGGTCTGCAGGGCCTCGGTTTCGGCACCATCGCGCTGGGTATCAGCGTGATGCGCGACATCGTGCCGCCCCGACACCTCGGTTCGTCGGTCGGCACCATGAGTGCGTCGCTCGGTGTCGGCGGCGCACTGGGCCTGCCGTTCGCCGCGTCCATCGCCCAGCATCTCAGCTGGCATGCCCTGTTCTGGGCGTGCGCCGCCGCCGGAATCCTGGGCGCCATCGGCATCGCGATCACCGTCCCGGAGAGCCCGACCCGCAGCGGCGGCCGCTTCGACCTGATCGGCGCGGCCGGACTCGCCGCGATGCTCGTCTGCCTTCTCCTGCCCTTGTCCAAGGGATCGGCGTGGGGGTGGACGAGTCCACTGACCCTCGGACTGTTTGCCGCTTTCATCGTGGTCGGCGCCCTGTGGTCGTACTTCGAGCGTCATCACGCCAACGCTCTGATCGACCTCGCGGTGGTCGTCGAGCGTCCCGTCCTGCTGACCAATGTCGCATCCGTGGCGACCGGATTCGCGTTCTATTCGATGCAGCTGATCCCGATCCAGCTCCTGATGGCGCCGACCTCGAGCCCCAACGGACTCGGCTTCGACATGCTCACGGCGAGTCTGATCCTCGCCCCGAGCGGTCTGCTGATGTTCGTCTTCTCCCATATCAGCGGTCGGCTCACGGATGCCTTCGGGCCGCGGATCTCGCTGTCGCTCGGCGGGCTGGTGATCGGTACCGGCTACATCGTGTTCATCGTCGCGATCGCCGGGCCGTGGGCCCTGAACTGGGGGTTGATGGTCACCATCAGCTGCCTGATCGGCGCCGGGCTGGGAATCGCGTACTCGGCGATGCCGTCGCTGATCATGCGGGCGGTACGCGTCGAACAGACCGGCGAGGCCAACGGCGTCAACGCCCTCATGCGAGTGGTCGGGACGTCGATGTCGGCGGCCGTCGTCGGGATGATCCTGACGTGGTCGATGATCGCGGCCACCGCCCCCGACGGCCAGACGATCGCGGTGCCCAGCGAAGTGGGCTATCTGTGGTCCGCGGGAATCTCGCTGGGCGCCTGCGTCGTTGCGAGCGTCGTCGCACTCACCATCCCGGCGAGTCGGCGCGTCGTCGAAGAACGCGTCTGAGATCGGAGCAGCGACCCACCCGCCGCCCCGTCGACGATCGTGAAGGCGGGAAGAGCGCGCCTCGTCGCAGACACCGCATTCGTGGCCAGAAACCGCCAGTGCGGTCGGAAACCTCTGGTGCGCACCGGGTTTCTCACCAGACACGCGGTTCCTGAGATCGCGACACGCCGACAATGCGCGTCGGCGGCGGTCTTGGACCACCATCTCGGCGGCGGACGCTTCCGCTCAGAGGGTGCTGGCGACATCTGCTCGCATGTCTCCCATCTGCGCGCGATGCACTGCGCGCAAAGGGGAGAAACGCGAGCACCTGCGTCGTCGAGCCCGCGACTGTCGATCGGCGCGTTCCGCGGAACGCGCCACACGCTCGTGGCGCCCGCAGAAAATAGGGGAAGAAACTTCGTCCCCTACCCTTAGAGTCCTCCCCTAGAAACTTCTGGGGGAGGACTCTGAACCTAGGGGAGGAAAACTCTTCCCCTAGATTCTGCGAGCACGACGCTGACGTATTTGCCCAGGTCAGCGAGCCGGCAGGTGGTCGAAGAACGCGTCTAGCTCTCGAACAGCTGGTGTCCGAGATACCGGCCCGCGGCGACACCGGGCGGGATCGCGAAGACCGCCGACCCGATCGGCGTCGTCCATTCGTTTAGCAGGTCAGCCTCGGCCAGCCGTTGCTGTACCGGGATGAACTGGGTGTCGATGTCTCGCTGAAACGTCGTGAAGATCAGGCCCGCGTTCGTCGTGGCACCGCCAGACGGCACGTCGTCGAAGTTGTAGGCCCGCCGCAGAAAACGTTCCCGCGGCCCCTTCGCGTGGGCACGCGCGATGTGGGAGTTCGCCGGGATCACCGGGATGCCCCGTTTGGTCGCCGCGAAGTCGGGCTCGTCGTCTTCGTGACTTCCGGTGAGCGGAGCACCGGTGTCCTGATGGCGGCCGATGGCGAGGTCTCGTCCGTGCCGATCGAGTTCGTCCCAGGTATCGAGTTCGACGCGGATGCGGCGGATCACCATCGTGGTGCCGCCGGCGAGCCACCCCTGGTCCGGCCCTGCCCAGACGACGTCGGCGAAGTCGCCGCTACCCGATCGGGGGTTGACGGTCCCGTCGACCGATCCCATCAGGTTGCGCATCGTCTGGCCGTCGGGGTGCGCGCCCCGGGCCGGCCGGAAGCCACGCTGAATCCACCGGATGGTGGCGAGCTTTCGGGTGTTCTTCAACAACACGCGCTGCGCGTGGGCCAGCGTCGTCGGATCATCGCAACAAAGCTGCAGGAGCAGGTCGCCCCCACCCCATTCCGGCTCGAGGGCGTCGATCCCGAAGGACGGCAGTGGCCGCACCGACGCCGGGGACTGGAGTCGTAGCCGCTCGAACAGCGTCGGACCGAACCCGACCGTGACCGTCAGGCGCGACGGCGAAGTGGCGAGTTCGGGCTCGGTGTCGGCGAGGGCAGCCGCACCCGCGGTCAATCGGGCGGCGTCCGCGGTCCACAACTTCAGGATCGAAATCGCCTCTCGCGTCGTCGATCCCGGCCTCAGATCCAGAGCGATGAACACGGCGTGCGCCTGCGGCGGCGTCTCGATCCCGGCCTGATGGTCACCGAAGAACGGCACCGTGTGCCGTCCGAATTCCTGGCCCGCTGGACCGGTGACCGCACCGGACGACGCCAGCGTCGATACTGCAGCACCCGCCCCGATGGCGCCGAGCGCGGCGGCGCCTCCCCCGAGGAGGCGCCGCCGGCTCAGTTCCGTTCTCGACATGTCACACCGCTCAGGCGCCAGGTGCCGTGGTGCTGGTGGGCATGCCGTGTCCGGGGCCGTAGTCCTCGTTCGCACCCGCGAAGTCCCGCACCTGGGCCGAGAACGAGGTCGTACTTCCGTCGAAGAGCGTCAATGTGATCGCGACGTCCTCGCCCGGGGTCAAAGGTGCAGGCAGGTCGAACATCATCAGGTGGTAACCGCCGGGCGTCAACTCCAAGGAGCCGTGTGCCGAGATGACGAACCCGCCGTCCTTCTGCCTCATCTGCATCGCACCGCCGACACCGGGGACAACCTCGTGCAATTCCATGCGGCCGGCGGCAGGCGATGATGCAGCCGTCACATGGATGTCGCTGTCGGTGGTGTTGGTCAGGACGCCGAAGGCCGCCGTCATCTGTCCCTGCGGGACCGCCTTCACCCACTGGTTGGCCACGGTGAGATCTGCCTTGTCGTCACCGCTGTCGCCGCACGCGGCGACAAACAACGTCAAGGCCACAGCGACCACCAACACGATCGCGCGACCGCTCGTTCTGAATGTGGTCACCTCACTTGCCCTTTCGTGCAGCCGATACTTCCGCGGCCGTCCGGTGGCGCCCCCAAGCGATCAGAGCCAGCGCCGCGTCGACCACGAGAAACGCCAGCAGCGTCCAGCCGAGCAGCGGCAGGAACCATCCCACTGCAACGGCCGCCGCCACCAGCACAACCGCGGCAGGCCACGGGATCTGACGGATGCCGCCGCGACGAGGAGCTCGTCCGACGCCCCAGGCGCCACCGCGCGTGGGTCGGCGCTGCCACCACATCCGGTACCCCCGGATGATCACCGTGACGAGAGTGAGCGCGACGACCAGCAACAAGAGCTGGTTGAGGAAGCCGAACAGGAATCCCATGTGCGCGCGGATCCCCCAGTCGGCGAGCTTCGCCATCAGCGAGTAGTCGCTGTCGTAGTCCACGCGGCCCGCGGTCTGCATCGTCGTGGGGTCGATGGCCACCGCATCGCTGGACAGGCGATAGGGCTTCTCGATCTCGGCGACACTGATCGCCTGCCCCGGCTCGCTGGGCAGCGTCACTTCGAGGGGCGTGCGCACTCCGGCCGCTGCGGCCACAGCGACGACCCGATCGAAGTCGATCGTCGAGAAGTCGACGGTCGGTGTGGCCATCGAATGCCCGGCATGACCTCCGGCGGCGTCAGATGCCGCGGGAAGCGAGGTGGCCAGATCGGGGCGCTCCCAAGACATCGCGGTACGCAACTCGGTGACATGTTCACCCGCATGCGTCGACCATGTGATACCGGTGGCCGAGAGGAAGACGAGCACGACGAGAATCCACACACCCGCCGCACCATGCCAATTCACCGTACGGGCCCGACCGGTCACCGAGCGGTCGACCCCGAAGAACCGGCCGCGCCGTCCGCGTGCTCGAGCCTGCCGGAACCGACGCCACCACAGGTAGAGACCACCGAGGGCGACCACCCACAACCACGACGCCGCGAGCTCGCTGTAGAGCGCGCCCGTCTCACCGAGCTGCAGGTTGCTGTGGAAGCCGTCGAGCCAGCTGCTCAATGGCAGATATCCGAACCAGGTCGGCTCGCTGCCCAGCACCTTCCCGGAGTAGGGGTCGACGAACACAGCGCGCAGCTTCTCCTCACCGAGTGCCGGGTCGGCGAAGTAGATCCGAGTGGAATCGGTGGCCGACGCCGGGGGCCGCACCCCGGTCACGGACAGGCCAGGATTCGCCTGCTGTGCGGCCGCGACCTGCGCGGTCAGCGGCACGGATGAGCCGGTGGCGTCGACGCTCAGCACGTCGCCGTAGACGACTCGTTCGATGGTCGGGGCAGCTGCGTAGAGGGCGCCGGTGAGCGCGGCCACGAGGATGAACGGCCCGATCAGCACACCGGCATAGAAGTGCAGGCGCATCATCAGCGGTCGCCAGTTGCCGGCGGACGTTGTCGACGTTTCCGGCGGAGAGTCGTCTTGCGACGGGACGGGTGGAGGAACGGAAGGTGAGGACAGAAGGTCCGTCATGGGTACGTACTTTCACGAATGATCGACCCAGAGGGAATGATCAAGGCCGATCGGGGCTGAAGGTAGAAGGCGGCGCGTGGCGCGTTCACCGCGGCGAACTCGCGCGCAGCACGGTCAGACCCCTCGAATGTCGAAGAATCCGAGGGGAAAAGGGCAACCAGAACCCGCTGAGGTCAGCAGGCGGGCGACGCGGCGACGGGTGGCGCTCGGCTGACCCCTCCGCCACCGGCGAGCCGCGAACGCAGCGATCGAACCGGGAGTTGCCACAGTGTGGGTCGCCACGGCGCTTCCGCGGTGGGCGGCGGCGATCCGAGACAGATCGTCCACCGCAGTGCGGTGCGGGCGATCAGCTCGACCAACGACTCGGCGACCACGAGGCCCAGGGCCACGGCCACCGCCATGGCGAGGTGAGCGCCGGCCATCAGCGGCGAGGGTGTCACGCCCATCGTCGAGCCGTGCATGTGTTCGGCCGAAGCGGCGAGCAGGATGTGCCCGGCGAACTGCCCGAGGCACAACTGGACGATCAGATCGGTGAGGTTTCGGCCTGCGCGGCCCGCACTCCACACCCCGACCGCGACGCAACCGCCGACAAGCACCATCAGGGTCTCGCTGGACGGGAGGGAACCGCCGCCCATGCAGTGCGCGGCGAGCGAGGCCGTACCGGATACGGCGCCCACATAGCCCCCACGCAAGCGCGCGGTGAAACTAGGAGACCCGACCATGCGCCTAACCCTATCAATCCGGCACCGCCGACGACCCTCCGCATACCGGATGAGCTGCGCACACGTCCACCGAAATCCGGCTGTAATCTCGCCGCCGTAGCCTGTCGCGGTGGCCGCCCAGACCCTGATCGAGAACTGTCATGTCGTGACCGTCGACACCGCGCGACGGGAATTGGAATCGGCATCGGTCCTCATCGACGGCGACCGGATCGCGGCCGTCGGCCAGGGACCGATCGAGGTGGGCGACGACGTGACCCGGATCGACGGCTCCGGATGCGTGCTGACACCCGGTCTGGTGAACACCCACCATCACCTCTACCAATGGATCACCCGCGGACTGGCCGCCGATCACACCCTCTTCCAGTGGCTGACCACGCTTTACCCCATCTGGGCCGGAATCGACGAGCCGGCCGTTCATGCCGCCGCGTTGGGCGGTCTGAGCCAGCTCGCCCTGTCCGGGTGCACCACCACCACCGATCATCACTATGTGTTCCCGCGTGAAGGTGGCGATCTGCTGGGCGCCGAGATCGCTGCAGCCGGTGAGATCGGGCTGCGATTCCATCCGACCCGCGGGTCGATGGACCTCTCTGAGAAGGACGGCGGACTGCCACCCGACTCGGTGGTGCAATCGCTCGACGAGATCCTCACCGCGAGCAGTGATGCGGTCAACCGGTGGCACAACCCAGACCCCGGCGCGATGGTGCGCATCGCCCTCGCGCCCTGCTCCCCGTTCTCCGTCACCACCGACCTGCTGCGCGAATCCGCGCTCCTCGCACGCGAACTCGGCGTGCGGATGCATACCCACCTGGCCGAGTCGCTGGACGAGAACACCTACTGCGATGAGCATTTCGGTTGCACTCCACTGCAATACATGGAGTCGGTCGGGTGGGTGGGCGACGACGTGTGGTTCGCGCACGGCATCGAGTTCGACGACGACGAAATTGGTCGCCTGGCCGCGACCTCGACCGGTGTCGCCCACTGTCCGACGTCGAATGCCCGTCTGGGCAACCGGATCTGCCGCACCCGGGAACTGGTCGATGCCGGAGTGCCGGTCGGGCTCGGCGTGGACGGTGCGGCGTCGAATGAATCGTGCCGACTGCTCGAGGAAGCCCATCAGGCCGTGCTGATGGCCAGGGCGAAGGGCGGACCCACCGCGTTGTCCACACGTACCGCCATCGAACTCGCCACCCTCGGTGGTGCCCGAGTGCTCGGGCGCGCCGACGAGATCGGATCGATCGAGCCGGGCAAGTTCGCCGACCTCGTCCTCTGGGACCTGACCACCGTCGCGCACCGCGACATCGACGACCCGGTCGCGGCCTTGGTCCTCGGCGCGATCCCGCCCATCAAGGCGTCGTGGGTGCACGGCCGAAAGCTGATCGACAATGGTGAGATGCAGACCGTCGACCTCGACAGTGTCACCGCCGAGGTCGCAACGCAGCATCGTCTCCTGATCGACCGGGCCGGCTGATGGATCTGCACACCGTCACCGGATATCGGTTCGCGCACGATCGAGCCGATCTCGCCCTGGCGCCCGGAGAGCGCATCGTGGCCGGTGGCACATGGATGTTTTCCGAACCCCAGATCGACGTCGACGGCCTGGTCGACATCAGCCGCATCGGTTGGCCTGCAATCGAATACAGGCCCGACGGCGGCCTCCGGATCGCCGCCAACTGCCCCATCGCCGAATTGGCAGCACTTCGGCCGCAGTCCGGATGGCGGGCACATCCACTCTTCGCCCAGTGCGCCAACGCACTCCTCGCGTCGTTCAAGATCTGGAACATGGCCACTGTGGGCGGAAACATCTGCCGCTCGTTCGCCGCCGCATCGATGGTCTCGCTGACTGTTGCGCTCGACGGGAGCGCGCACATCTGGCGGCCCGACGGCACCGACCGCGACATTCCCGTCAGCGAGCTGGTCACCGGCAATGGAACCAACACGCTGGAGAGCGGAGAAGTCCTGCGGGCCATCGATTTCCCCGCACACGCATTGCGCGGCACGACTGCCTTTCGGAAGATCGCTCTCGCAGAGCTGGGTCGGTCCGGTGTCGTGATGACCGGTCGCCTCGACGAAGACGGCACGGTGGTTGTCGGGATCACGGCGGCCACCGAATGGCCTACGGTTCTGCGCTATCCGTCGATGCCGGACACCGATCGTCTGCGTGACGATGTCGGTTCCGCCGCGGGCTACTACACGGACCCGCTCGGTGCTGCCGACTGGCGACGCGCGACGTCGATGGTGTTCGCCGAGGAGATTCGCGCCGAGTTGGTGGGTGCGGTGTCATGAGATTCGAGATCAACGGCGAGGCGGTCGACGCGAGTCCCGATCCCGGACAATGTCTGCGCACCCTGCTGCGCGACCATGCTCACTTCGAGGTCAAGAAGGGTTGCGACGCAGGCGATTGCGGTGCCTGCACGGTTCTTGTTGACGGAAATCCGGTGCACTCCTGCATCTTTCCGGCTCAGCGTGCCGAGGATCGTTCCGTCACCACGGTCGCAGGACTCGGCACACCCGACGACCTTCATCCCGTGCAGCAGTCCTTCGTCGACAACTTCGGTTTTCAGTGCGGGTTCTGCACGGCAGGCATGATCGTCACCGCGTCGACCCTCGAGCCCGACGACCTCGACGACCTGCCGCGGCGCATGAAGGGAAACCTGTGCCGCTGCACCGGATATCGCGCGATCCGCGATTCCATCACCTCCGCCGTTGCCGAAAAGGAGCAACCAACCAATCCGCTGCCTGAGGTGCGAGGAGCGCTAGCGACGAGCCTCGAAGGCCTGGCGACAACACCTCCCCAACCCTCCGAGGCTTGCTCCGCCACAGTCGGCACATCCGCCAACCCCATCGCCGCCCGGCGGGTGGTCACCGGCACCGAGCCGTACACCTTCGATGTCGCGGTCGACGGCATGTTGTTCATCCGCGTCCTACCCTCCCCTCATCCGCACGCACGCATCACCGCGATCGACACCACCGAAGCTGCCACGCTGCCCGGCGTCGAACTGATCCTGACGCATGAGAACGTCTCCACCCGAAGGTTTTCCACGGCTCGGCACGAGCATCGCGAGGACGATCCCGACGACAGCCTCGTGCTCGACCCCGTCGTCCGGTTCGTCGGCCAGCGCGTGGCGGCCGTCGTCGCGACCACTGCTGCGATCGCCGAGGAGGCCTGTCGCCTGATCGAGGTCACCTACGAGGTGCTGCCCGCGGTCTTCGACCCGGAGGAAGCACGCCGCCCGGGCGCACCCCTGATCCATCCGGATCGCACGCCGCTCGATCGTGTGAACCACGCCGACCGCAACGTCATCGCCGACTTCCACCAGGGTTTCGGCGGCGACGTCGACACCGCGCTCGAGGAGTCCGCAGCCACCGTCTCGGGAACGTGGAGCACGGGGCGCGTGTCGCACGCGCAACTGGAAACCCACGGCAGCATCGGATGGTTCGACGACGACGGCCGACTGGTGATCCGTACCAGCACGCAGGTGCCGTTCCTCGTGCGCGACGAGCTCGCATTGCTCCTCGATCTGCCGACCGACAAGATTCGAGTGTTCAGCGCACGCGTGGGCGGCGGCTTCGGCGGCAAGCAGGAACTGCTCACCGAAGATCTCGTGGCACTTGCCGTCCTGCGCACCGGCCGGCCGTGCGGGTACGAGATGACGCGCACCGACGAGATGACCCGCACCACCTATCGTCACCCGTTCCGCGTGTCGGTGGATCTGGGCGCCGACGCCGACGGACGACTGACCGCGTTGCGCATCGACGTGCTCTCGGACACCGGTGCGTACGGCAATCACGCGATCGGCGTGATGTTCCACGCATGCGCCGAATCGGTGTCGGTCTACAACTGCCCGGTGAAGTGGGTCGACGCGGAGGTCGTCTACACCAACAATCCGCCGTCGGGCGCCTTCCGCGGCTACGGTCTGGGCCAGGTGATCTTCGCGATCGAGAGCGCGATGGACGAGTTGGCGCTCGACCTCGGCATCGACCCGTTCGAGATGCGGCGCATCAATGCCGTGCGCGATGGGGATCCACTGCTCATCACCCACCCCGAACCCGAACCCGATCTGCTGTACGGCAGCTACGGCCTCGATCAGTGCCTCGACCTCGCTCAGCGCGCCCTCGAGCGCGGCAACGGCGTGCCGGCACCCGAGGGCAGCGCCTGGCGCGTCGGCGACGGTATGGCACTTGCGGCCATCGCCACGATGGCACCCCGCGGACACCTGTCGTCGGTACGGGTCAGCGTCGACGCCCAGGGCAACTACGACATCGGCATCGGCACAAGCGAATTCGGCAACGGTACCACCACCGTGCACCTCCAGATCGCCACGACCACACTCCAGACGACGCCCGACCGCGTGCACCTACACCACGGTGACACCGACGCCGCCACCTATGACACCGGCGCTTTCGCATCCGCAGGTACCACCGTCGCGGGCAAGGCCTTGCACGCGGCATGTCTGGCATTGCGTACGACGCTCATCGAAACCGCGACCGCCATCACCGGATGCACACCCGACGAGGTGACCGTCACCGCCGACGGGGTGCTCATCGGTGAACGAATGCTCGACTTCGCCGAGCTCATCGCAGCGTCCGACGACCAGCACCGAGACCCCGGCGGCACCCGGTTGACCGCCGTCGGCGAGGAGCGCGGCGACCTGCGTTCCATCGCCTTCAACGTGCAGGCGTTCCGGGTGGCGGTCAACGTCGACACCGGCACGGTCCGCATCCTGCACTCGGTGCACGCCGCCGACGCCGGCACGGTGATGAATCCTCAGCAGTGCCTCGGCCAGGTCGAGGGCGGCGTCGCTCAGGCCATCGGGTCGTCGCTCTACGAGGAGATCATCCTCGACGGCAAGGGCGTTCCGATCACCTCGGTGTTCCGGACCTATCGGGTGCCGCAGATGGCCGACATTCCGCCGACCGAGGTCTTCTTCGCCGAGACCAGCGACGACCTCGGGCCGTATGGCGCCAAGTCGATGAGCGAATCCCCCTACAACCCCGTCGCACCCGCGTTGGCCAACGCCATCCGTCGTGCGATTGGAGTCCGACCCTACGAAACACCGATGTCCAGGGACCGTATTTGGCGGCTCACCCAAGATGCCGCCCCTACCAGCACGGACACTCGGCCACCCGGGTAGTTTCGGGCGACCGAAACTTTTGTTTCGTCCAGCTTGAACTCAATCAGATTTCGTGCAAGATTGGTCGCCATGGCATCGCTACGCGCAGCGCAGTACACACCCAGTGGCGCAAAGGTGCGCAATGCCGCCCTGATGGGTCCTGCGTTTGTCGCGGCGATCGCCTACGTCGACCCCGGGAACGTCGCAGCCAACATCACCGCAGGCGCCCGCTACGGATTCCTGCTCGTCTGGGTCCTGGTGATGGCCAACCTGATCGCGATGCTGATCCAGTACCAGTCGGCCAAGCTGGGCATCGTCACCGGCCAGAGCCTGCCCGGACTGCTGGGCAAACGTTTGTCGCGGCGCTCTCGGCGCGCCTACTGGGTACAAGCCGAAATTGTGGCTGCGGCAACCGATCTCGCTGAGATCGTGGGTGGTGCGATCGCCCTGCAGTTGCTGTTCGACCTGCCGCTGGTGGTCGGCGGGCTGATCGTCGGCGTCGTCTCGATGATCATCCTGCTCCTGCAGAACCCGCGCCAGCAGAAGGTGTTCGAGCGGGTCATCCTCACGCTGCTCGCAGTCATAGTGGTCGGTTTTCTCACCGGCCTGGTCATCAATCCTCCTCCGGCGACCGACGTGCTCGGCGGACTCATCCCCCACCTCCAAGGCCCGGAGACGGTTCTCCTCGCGGCCAGCATGCTCGGTGCGACGGTCATGCCGCACGCCATCTACCTGCACTCATCCCTGGTGATCGACCGACACGGCGCCAACCACACCGACGAGGACAAGCGCCGGCTCGTACGTGTCACCCGCTGGGACGTGGTGATCGCACTCCTGATCGCCGGAGCGGTCAACATCGCGTTGCTCCTGCTCGCCGCACAGAACCTCCGCGGCAAAGAGGGCACCGACACCATCGAAGGTGCCTACACCGCGGTGCAGGACGCCATGGGTCCGACCGTCGCCACCTTCTTTGCCATCGGCCTACTGGCGTCGGGTCTCGCCGCGACGTCGGTCGGGTCGTATGCCGGCGCGTCGATCATGGAGGGCCTGCTGCACGTTCGAGTGCCGCTCCTGTTGCGCCGAACACTCGTCCTCGTCCCGGCAGTGGTGGTGCTCTGGGTCGGTGTCGAACCCACCTGGGCCCTGGTGATCAGCCAGGTGGTGCTGAGCTTCGGCATCCCCTTCGCCATCATCCCGCTGGGTCGGCTCACCGCCGACCGCAAGCTCATGGGCTCCTTCACCGACTCGCGACCCCTGCAGATCGTCGCAGGGGCCGCGGCGGCGATGATCGTCATGCTCAACATCGCTCTCATCGTGTTGATGATCACCGAGTGAATAAGGCTCAGCCGCGCAACAACCCCTTGGCGACGTGGGTCACCTGGATCTCGTTGCTGCCGGCATAGATCATGAGCGACTTGGCATCTCGCGCAAGCTGCTCGACGCGGTACTCGGCCATGTAGCCGTTTCCACCGAAGAGCTGCACCGCCTCCATCGCGACGTCGGTCGCGGCCTTGGACGAGTACAGCTTCATCGCCGACGCCTCCGACAGGCTCAGCGGCTTGCCGGCCTGAGTCCGCTCGATCGCACTGAAGAGCATGTTCTGCACATTGATTCGCGCGACTTCCATTTCGGCAAGCTTGAGCTGGATGAGCTGGAACTGCGCGATCTCCTGGCCCCACAACTTGCGTGTCTTGGCGTAATCGAGGGACAGACGCAGGCATTCGTTGATGATGCCCATCGCCAGCGCCGCGATGCCGACCCGCTCGGCGGTGAAGCCGGCCTTCGCACCTTCCGAACCGCGTGAATCCTCGCCGGTGTCCTCGGTCTCGCCGAGGAGACGGTCCTTGCCGAGGCGCACGTTGTCGAAGAAGAGCTCACCGGTCGGCGAACTCATCATGCCCATCTTCTTGAACGCCTTGCCCTGGGTGAGACCCGGCATCCCCTTGTCGAGGACGAAGGACAGCACCTTGCGGTCACGCATCGGGGTGTTGCTGCCGTCGTCGACTTTGGCGAACACCACGATGGTGTCGGCGTACGGGCCATTGGTGATAAAGGTCTTCTGCCCGTTGAGGATGTAGTCGTCGCCGTCGCGCTTGACCGTGGTCTTCATGCCGCCCAGTGCGTCGGAGCCGGAGTCGGGTTCGGTGATCGCCCACGCGCCCACCTTCTCCATCGTGACCAGCTCGGGAAGCCACCGCTTCTTCTGTGCGAGAGTGCCTTTGCCGCGGATCGTCGACGCCGTGAGCCCCATGCTGACGCCCATCGATCCGACGAGTCCGAGGCAGACACCGGCAAGTTCGATGTTGACGATCATGAACATCGACGAGGCCATGCTGCCGCCACCGCCACCCGACGATTTCTTGCCCTCGGCCTCGGCGGCGAGCTCCTTCTCCAAGGCGTCCTTGGCCATGGCGTCGACACCGAAGGTCGACAGCAGCTTGCGGGTGATGTCGTAGGGCGGCAGCTGCCCGGTCTCGAGCTCATCGATGTGCGGTCGGATCTCCTTGTCGATGAACGCCCGCAGGGCGTCGCGCACCATCAGATCCTCGTCGGACCACTCGAACATCTCCACCTCGCATCTCGAGACAACTAAAACACGTTTCAGTTTCACTGTGTCAGGTGTCACTCCGGAAGTAAAGACACACTTGGGCCTAAATGTTTCACCGTCGCACTGGTTGCCACGGCGCTCGGAAAGCGAGCGCCATGGCAACCAGAATCAGAGTTGATACGACGTCGCCGGCCGGACCTCGATTGCGAAGTAGCCTGCAGCATCGTCGACGAGCAACGCCTGCGCGACCGGCATCGACACCACGCACACCCCGAACGTCGCCGACGCACGCCAGTCATGAATGCGCGCAACAAAGTCGGCCACCGTCTCCCCGCCGTGCGGGCACGCATCCGGAGTCGAAAACCAGAGGCCGAGTGCCGAAGGATCGATCTCCTCGGGCAGCTTCCCTGCCCACTCCCCGAAGTCCATCGTGCGCAATGCGTCGTCGACGTCGAACTGCCCACTCAAGAGCGCCGACGTCTCCAGCGCCACCGTCTCTGGCCCGCTGACCGTGCGCCCCATATCGCTGACCGTGCGTCGCAAATCGTTGACCGTGCGCCGTCCGGCGTCGTCCAGAGACAGATCACCGCCGAACCGCAGGTCCCGATTGGGGCCGGTGCGGCCGGCGGTGATGATCTGCATGACCTCAGTTGACCTCGGCCGTGATGCCCTTCGACGCCGTCGCCGACGTCTTAGGCCGCGCCAGGTAGCCGAGAACCAGGGCGAACACGACGGTCAGCACGGTCCACAGGATCACCTGGTTGGCGATCACGTACACCCGGAAGTCGCCGATGACGTCACCGGGGAACCCGGGGGCGACGATCACGCCCTGGTCGTTGCGCAACTCCTTGGGCACCTCGTGGAACTCCGGCAGCAGAGTCACCGCGACGGTGATCACCGCCAGGTACCCCACCACGCTCACGATGGCCGAGACGAGCCCGCCGATGCGGGGGCGCAACCAGAACGCGAACACGACGGCCGCAATCGCCGCGCCCACCGAGATCAACGTGATGGTCAGGAATGCACCCGAGCGCGCGCCGATGGTGTCGTCGTCGCCGACCGCCGGCGGATTCGCCGGGTACGCGAAGAACGGAACCGCGAAGAAAGACACGAACCCGATCACCCCGAGTGCGCCGGCGAGCCACCGCGGATCGGTCGCAGGGTAACGCCGTCCGACATAGGTCCACAGCACGGTGAACGCGACTGCGAAGAACGCGCCCATGCACAACGCGAACACCAGCGTGCCGACTCCGGCACCGAGGTTCTGCTGCATGGCGCGGGTGAACACCTCGCCACCCTCACCGTGGACGTGTCCGCCCGCCGCGATCTCGAGTTCCTCCTCGGCGCCCGAACGCAGATCCTCGTAGTCGATGGCCTTGGCGACCTGCGGTTCGATGAACAGTCGGGCGAACAGATACGACAGAATTCCGGCGATCAGGCCTGAGAACAGGCCGGCGCCGATGAACTTCTTCTCCATGTTTATTTGTCTCCTGGCTCAGATTCGCTCAGTGGCAGGGGAAGCCGAGGAAGTGGCGGGCGTCGTGGACGAACTCGTGGATGTGGGTGTCGGAACCGAACACCGACACCGCGCCCTGGTCGTAGCCCAGGAAGTAGTAGGCCATCGACGCCAGCAGCACGGTGAGGCTGAGCCACAGTGCCGCGCTGGCGACGGAGAGATTGGGTACCGCGAGCGCCCGAGATGCGGGTGCCGCCTTGGTGGAAGCAGTCATCTGCCTGTCCTTTCGCCGATCACGCGTCGGCAGTTCGTTTGAACCGGTTACCAGCGCGGCACTCTGACTCACGTCGATTCTCAGTTGACCGTCGTTCACAGCGGCGCGACCGTTCCGGACTTGCACCGGATTCCCCGCACTGGCGTGTGCTGACCTTATACCCTGACCGGCTCGGCCTGCTCGCGCTCGCGCCACGGAGTTGTCACAGCCGTAGGGGATGATGGCGAGGTGGCCCGAACCGCGTCTGTACTGCAGCGCTTCACCGCCCCGACGCGGCGGTGGTTCAGTGGCGCCTTCCCGGAGCCCACTGCTGCTCAGACCGGGGCATGGAACTCCATCGCCGACGGTGAGAACACACTGGTCATCGCGCCTACCGGGTCTGGCAAGACGCTGTCGGCGTTCCTGTGGGCGCTCGACCGTCTGGCCGCCGAACCCGACCGCGCGCACGGCACCCGCGTCCTCTACATCTCGCCACTCAAAGCACTTGCGGTCGACGTGGAGCGCAACCTGCGCGCCCCCCTGACCGGGATCACGCGTGCGGCCCAGGAGCTCGGCCTTCCCGAACCGAACATCACCGTCGGCCTGCGCTCGGGGGACACGCCGGCCAATCAGCGCCGGCTCCTTGCCCGGCAGCCACCGGACATCCTCATCACCACCCCCGAGTCGCTGTATCTGATCCTCACCTCGTCGGTCCGCGACACTCTCCGCAACGTCGACGCCGTCATCGTCGACGAGGTGCACGCCGTCGCCGGCACCAAGCGCGGCACCCATCTCGCGGTCTCCCTTGAACGACTTGACGAGCTGCTCGACGAGCCGGCACAGCGGATCGGGTTGTCGGCGACCGTCCGACCGCCAGAGTTGGTCGCGCAGTTCCTGGCCGGCTCCCGTCCCTGCCGCGTCGTCCGACCGCCCGCCGCGAAGACCTTCGATCTGCGCGTCGACGTGCCTGTGCCGGACATGGCGAACATCCCGCCGCCCGCCGATGCACCCGACGACGACCTCGACGACGCCTTCTCCCCGACCGCCGGCTCCCTCTGGCCGCATGTGGAGGCCTCGATCGTCGACGCCATCGAAAGCAACCGCGCAACGATCGTTTTCGCCAACTCCCGGCGCCTCGCCGAACGACTCACCGCTCGGCTCAACGAGATCCACGCCGACCGCTCGGGGACGCCGGTCACCAATGCGCCAAATCCCGGTGTAGCCGGTGGCGCACCTGCGCTTGTTATGGCGAGCGGCGCCAGCGGCGGCGCACCCACCGCCTTGGCCCGCGCCCACCATGGCTCGGTGAGCAAGGAGCAGCGGGCCGAGATCGAGGACGACCTGAAGTCGGGTCGGCTGCGCTGCGTGGTTGCAACGAGTTCGCTGGAACTCGGCATCGACATGGGCGCGGTCGATCTGGTCATCCAGGTGGAATCGCCACCGTCGGTCGCGAGTGGTCTCCAGCGGATCGGCCGGGCGGGTCACCAGGTCGGCGAGATCAGCCAGGGCGTGCTCTACCCCAAGCACCGCACCGATCTCGTGCACTGCACGGTCGCCGTGGAACGCATGCTCGCCGGCGACATCGAGCAACTGCGCGTCCCGTCGAATCCGCTCGACGTCCTTGCCCAGCAGACGATCGCCGCCGCGGCAATGGACGACCTCGACGTCGACGAATGGTTCGACGTCATCCGCCGCGCCGCGCCGTACCGGGAACTCAGCCGCGATGTGTACGTATCGACTCTGGACCTGATCTCGGGGCGTTTCCCGTCCGACGAGTTCGCCGAACTCCGCCCTCGCGTCACCTGGGATCGCGACGCGAACACCATCAGCGGCCGACGCGGAGCTCAGCGTCTGGCCGTCACCTCCGGCGGAACCATCCCCGACCGCGGGCTCTTCGGTGTCTTCATGGTCGGGGAAAAATCCACCCGCGTAGGCGAACTCGATGAAGAGATGGTCTACGAGTCGCGCGTCGGGGACGTGTTCGCGTTGGGCGCCACGAGTTGGCGGATCGAGGACATCACCCACGACCGTGTTCTCGTCACGCCGGCCTTCGGACAGCCCGGCCGCCTGCCGTTCTGGGTCGGCGACACCGTCGGACGGCCCGCCGAACTCGGCGTGGCGATCGGCAAGTTCACCGGCGCCATCGCCGATCCCGAGCAACTCGAGAAACACGCACATGCACTCGGCCTCACCGACTATGCGCGCGACAACCTGGCAGCACTGATCGCCGAGCAGCGCGACTCGACCGGCCACCTCCCCACCGACCGCACCCTCGTCGTCGAACGTTTCCGCGACGAGCTCGGCGACTGGCGGGTGATCCTGCACTCCCCCTATGGTTTACGTGTCCACGCACCGTGGGCGAGTGCCATCTCCGCGCGGCTGCAGCAGACCCTCGGCCTCGACGGTGCGACCACCGCCTCCGACGACGGCATCATCGTGCGGATGCCCGACACCGACGACGAACCACCCGGCGCCTCAGTCTTCGTCGTCGACCCCGACGACATCGAGCAGATGGTCACCGATGCGCTCGCCGACTCGTCGATGTTCGCATCCCGGTTCCGCGAATGCGCCGCGCGCGCACTGCTTCTGCCCCGACGCGATCCTGGCCGACGCGCGCCGCTGTGGCAGCAGCGCCAGCGCAGCGCACAACTCCTTTCCGTCGCATCACAATTCCCCGACTTCCCGATCGTGCTGGAAGCGGTGCGCGAATGCCTCCAGGACGTGTACGACCTGCCCGCGCTGACCGACCTCCTCCGCGGAATCGCTGGACGCCGGGTGCGGATGGTCGAGGTCGAGACCCCCGAGCCATCGCCGTTCGCGGCGTCGCTGCTGTTCGGGTACGTCGGTGCATTCATGTACTCCGACGACGCACCGCTCGCCGAACGCCGTGCCGCGGCACTGTCGTTGGACACGAGCCTGCTCGCCCAACTCCTCGGCCGGGTGGATCTGCGCGAGCTGCTCGACCCCGCGGTGATCGCCGACGTCGTACGCCGACTCCAGCGTCTCGATCCGGCTCGGCAGGCGCGCGACGCCGAGGACATCGTCGACCTGCTTCGCTGGCTCGGCCCGCTCACCACCGACGACGTGGCCGCCCGATATCAGGGTGACGACGCCGCTGCCGTACTGGCCGACCTGCACCGCGCCGGCCCGATCATCTCGGTCACCCATCGCGGCTTCCCATTGTGGGCGGCGGTCGAAGACACCGCACGCCTGCGTGATGCCCTCGGAATCCCCGCGCCACTGGGCATTCCGGCCGCCTACACCGAGCCGGTCCCCGATCCCGTCACCGACCTGGTCCACCGTTTCGCGCGCACGCACGGTCCGTTCACCGTTGCCGAGGCGGCCGAGGGTATCGGGATGGCGACGGCGGTGGTCCGAGACACCCTGGTGCGCCTGGCCGGTGAGCGCAAGGTGATCGAGGGCGATTTCCTGCCCGACCCCGACGCGGGATCGACGACGCAGTGGTGTCACGCCGACGTGCTGGGGCAGATCCGGCGCGGATCGCTCGCCGCCACCCGCGCCGACATCGCACCGGTCGACGCGCCCACGCTGACCCGCTTCCTGTCGAGTTGGCATCACGTGGCATCCGACGAGAGGCTCAGCGGAGTCGACGGCGTGGCGACCGTCATCGATCAGCTTGCCGGATACCAGCTTCCGGCGTCGGCGTGGGAGTCCCTCATCCTGCCGAGCCGGGTCGCCGACTACACCCCGGCCATGCTCGACGAACTGCTGTCCTCGGGTGAGGTGGTGTGGTCGGGACACGGCCGCATCGGCGGTGCCGACGGCTGGATCGCCTTCCACCCCATCGACCTGCTCCCCGTGACGCTGGCGGACGCCGACGAGATCGACCTGACGGCGACGCACAGTTTGTTGCTGGACGCACTGAATCCCGGCGGAGCCCTGCGCTTTCCGCAGCTCGCCGATGGTGTGCGTGGCGACACGGAGATCGGGTCGTCGGACGCCGACATCGAGACCGCCCTGTGGGATCTGGTGTGGTCGGGCCAGGTCGGCAACGACTCCTTCTCCGCCGTGCGTGCGCTGCTGCGGCCCGACCGCCGCGGGCCGGCGCGATCCGCGGGTGCGCGCGGCACGCCCGCCCACCGATCACGAGGCCGCGCGCCGAGGCTTCGGCCACAACGACTCTCGACCAGGTTCCTGGCCGAACATCCGGGCGCCCGGCCCAGTTCACCGTCGACCACGGGCCGGTGGTTCAGCCTCCACCGCGACGACGTCGACCCGACCACCGCCACCCAGGCCGTCTGCGAGCAACTCTTGGTCCGCCACGGAGTGGTCACTCGTGGCGCGGTGGCAGCCGAGGGCGTGACCGGCGGTTTCGCTCGGGTCTACAAGGCGCTCAGCGTGTTCGAGGACAACGGCCACGTTCGTCGCGGCTACTACGTCGACGGGCTCGGCGGCGCCCAGTTCGCTCGGCCATCCATCGTCGACGAACTCCGACACCACGCGCTCGACGACCGCAAGACTCACCACACAGTGGTGCTGGCCACCACCGATCCGGCCAATCCCTATGGGGCTGCTCTGGATTGGCCGGCCACCGGCGCCGACGACTCCGGCCACCGACCGGGCCGCAAACCCGGCGCGCTGGTGGTGATCGCCGACGGTGAGCCCGCGCTGTTCGTCGAACGCGGCGGCAAGACGGTGCTGACCTTCACCGCCGACGCCGATCTGCTGCGCGAGGCGAGCTCCGCTCTCGCCGACGCGGTCCGGTCCGGTCGGATCAATCGACTGACCATCGACCAGGTCGACGGCGCAAACGTGCTCGGCACCCAGATCGCCGCAGCCTTCGTCGAGGCAGGTTTCGCGACCACCCCGCGCGGCGTCCGACTCCGCTACGGACTCCATGCCTGAGGGCGACACCGTCTTCGCAGCGGCGGCCAGACTGCGTCGTGCATTGGACGGCCAGGTGCTCACCTATTGCCAGTTCCGGACGCCGACCCTCGCCACCGTCGACTACACCGGACACACCGTCACCGCTGTCCGCTCCCGCGGTAAGCACCTGCTGATCGATCTGGTCGACCCGGAAGGCGTTTCGGTGCCATCGATTCACTCGCACCTCAAGATGGAGGGCGCCTGGCATGTGCATCCGCACGGGACGCGGTGGCGTCGGCCGGGTCATCACGCGCGGGTTGTTCTGCGCACCCAGAAGTCCGAGGCGGTCGGCTTCGAACTCGGCATCCTCGAACTGCTCGCCGACCCCGACGCAGCGCTGGCCTATCTCGGACCGGACCTGCTCGCCGACGACTGGGATGCCGCCGAAGCCGTCCGGCGAATCGAGGCGCAGCCTTCCACGCCGATCGGTCTCGCCCTGCTCGACCAACGCCTGATGGCGGGTGTCGGCAACGTCTACCGTTGCGAGGCCTGCTTTCTGCGCGGCGTACTGCCGACAACACCGGTGGCCGACGTCGACATCCCGGCCATGGTCGACCTGTGCCGTCGGCTGCTGTGGAACAACCGGATACGCACTGCTCGCAGCACGACTGGTCAGACGGCCCCAAACGCACGCACCTGGGTCTACGGTCGCCGCGGCCAGTTGTGCAGACGCTGCGCTACCCCGATCCGGCGTGACCGTCTCGGCGACGCCGACGACGGCGACCGGGTGATCTACTTCTGCCCAACCTGCCAACGCTGACCCGACGCGCCCCTCCCCACGTGGCCCCCTGCCCTCCACCCGCTCCCCATCCGATCTGAGATGGTGGCCCTCCCCCTGAGCATGCCCCTTCCGCTCCCTGAGGTGCGAGCGGAGCGAGCCTCGAAGGGCCTGGTGAGACGGCATTCTCAGCTCACCAAGGGCTTCGAGGCTCGTGAGCTCGCGTTCAGCCAGCGGCAAGGGGCGCCGCCCTGCCAGCTCGTCAACCCAGGGTTGACGACCAATGCCCGTCAACCTAGAGTTGACGCATGCCCACAGACAACAAACCCCTGACGAACGTCCGGCTCGACGACCTCATCGACGGCATTCGTGCCGTCCATACCGATCCGCTCGAACAACTCTCCGGGGCTGTCATCGCCGCACAGCACCTCGGCGACCTCGCCGACTCGTTGATCGGACATTTCGTCGATCAGGCCCGACGCACCGGCGCGTCCTGGACGGCGATCGGCTCGAGCATGGGCGTCAGCAAGCAAGCGGCGCAGAAGCGATTCGTCGGACAATCTCCCGCGGCCCCTGCCGAAGCTGCGTCGAATCCGTTCGCCCGCTTCACTCCTCGCGCACGCAATGCCGTCGTGAACGCGCACAACCTGGCCACCTCCGAGCGCTCGGAATACGTCACCACGGCGCTGCTCGGTCGGGGGGTTCTGGGCGAAACCGAGTCGCTGGGGGTAGCCGCTCTCCGATCCCTCGACGTAGACACGGACGCTGTGGCCCAACAACTCTCAGCGATCAACGCGCCAAGCGAGGCCGAACCGCGAGCGCTCATCCCGTATGACGATGCCGCCAAGACGGTGCTTGAGGAGACCGTCCGAACCGCCGAGCGCCTCGGCCACAATTACGTCGGAACCGAACATCTGCTGATCGCACTCTTTGCCGACCCCACCGTGGGACCGATCCTCGTCGATGCCGGCACAGGTGCCGACGCCGTCGAGGAGGCCGTGCTGAATCGGTTGTCGGAGTTGGCCTGAGAACTCAGCCGTCGGAGGTGTACCGCTCCGGCTCCTCGCCGAAAGTGAAGTCCCGACCGGTGATCTCTTCGACCGCGATCTCCACGTAGTTGTACTTGAGCGTGGGGATCCACGGCTTCAACGGAGTCTGGTCGGCGGCCTCGATCTCGCGATGAGACTGCAGGACACGTGCGGTGCCCTTCGCGATGACACTCCAGCCACTGACGCCGTCGTGGCTGTCGGCTTCGAAGGCGACATGCTCGTTGGCGGTCAGCTCGTAGAGCTTGGTTCCTTCTGCGGTGCGGAACAGGATGCGCCCGTCGCCGGCGTAGAAGTTGATCGGGAAGATGTCGGGAAGTCCGCCGAAACTCAGTGCGATCCGGCCGAGTTCGACTTGAGAAAGCCGATTCCACGACTCATCGACGGTCAATTCCTTGATCGGGTTGTCCACCATGACCTGTCTTTCTCCCATATCTCATTGTTCACCCGCCGAGGTTACCGGGCACAGAGCCCAAGGTCCCGCCTAACGCCCCGTATTCATCAGCCGTCAACCGGGACCGGCTCCAGGATCTCCGCACGTGCCTCCGGTGCGGCCGCACGCAGTGCGTCGGCCGACTCGTCGTCGGGCTGCGTCTGCGAAGCGACTTCGGCCTCGACGCGAGCGCGGTAGGTATCGATCTCGAAGGCGATGTCCTCGGGACTCCACCCGAGCACGGGCGCCAGCAGTTCGGCGACCTCTTCGGCGCAGCCGACGCCGCGGTGCGAGTACTCGATCGCGATGCGGGTGCGTCGGGCGAGGACGTCCTCGAGGTGCAGCGCCGCTTCGTCGATGGCCGCGTACACCACCTCGACCCGCAGGTATTGCGGTGCGGCCGCGATCGGTCGCAGCAACGACGGATCGCCGGCCGCGTAGTACAGCACGTCGTCGATGAGTGAGCCGTAACGATTGAGCAGTCGGCGAATCCGGTACGGGTGCAGTCCGTATCGCTGTCCGAGGTGTTCGCACTGGTTGATCAGGGCGAAGTATCCGTCCGCGCCGATGAGGGGTACGCGTTCGGTGATCGACGGCGCCACCCGAGTCGGGATGAAGTCGTTGCATGCGTCGACGGCGTCGGCCGCCATCACCCGGTAGGTGGTGTACTTGCCGCCCGCGATCGACAAGAGACCGGGCGCGACGGTGGCAACGGCATGTTCGCGCGACAGCTTGGACGTCTGGTCGTCCTCCCCCGCGAGCAGCGGTCGCAATCCCGCGTACACGCCTTCGATGTCGTCGTGCGTCAGGGAAGTCACGAGCACCTGGTTGACCCGCTCGAGGATGTAGTCGATGTCGGCGCGGGTTGCGGCCGGGTGCGCGAGGTCGAGGTTCCAGTCGGTGTCGGTGGTGCCGATGATCCAGTGCGTCTCCCATGGGATGACGAACAGCACCGAGTTGGCGGTCCGCAGGATGATCGCGGTCTCGCTGACGATGCGATCGCGCGGCACCACGATGTGTACCCCCTTGGAGGCGCGCACCTTGAAGTGGCCACGCTGTTTCGACAGAGCCTGCACCTCGTCGGTCCACACGCCCGCCGCGTTGATCACGCAGTGTCCACGCACCTCGGTGACCTCGCCGTTCTCGGTGTCTCGGACACGAACACCGAGCACACGGTCGGATTCACGGAGAAATCCGACCACCTGGGTGGAGGTTCGGATGACCGCACCGTAGTTGGCCGCGGTGCGCGCCACCGTGAGGCTGTGGCGCGCGTCGTCGACGACGGTGTCGTAGTAGCGGATACCACCGATCAGCGAGTCGCGTTTGAGCGCCGGAGCCACTCGCAGAGCACCGGACCGAGTGACATGCTGTTGTCCGGGAACTGATTTGGCTCCACCCATGCGGTCGTACAGAAAGATGCCCGCCGCGACATAGGGCCTCTCCCAGACGCGCTGCGTCAACGGGTACAGGAACGGCAGCGGCTTGACCAGGTGTGGGGCCAGTAACCGCAGCGACAGTTCACGCTCGCGTAGCGCCTCACGGACCAGGCCGAATTCCAGCTGTTCGAGGTAGCGCAGACCGCCGTGGAACATCTTCGACGACCGACTCGACGTGCCCGACGCGATGTCGCGGGCCTCGACCAGCGCGACACGCAGACCGCGAGTGGCGGCGTCGAGCGCCGCACCCACACCGACGACACCACCACCGATGACGACGATGTCGAATTGTTCCGCTCCGAGCCTGCGCCACGCCTCCTGGCGATACAGCGGGCCCATATCCGCAGGTCGATCCGGATTGAACTCGGTATCCATGATCATCGAGCCTAATTGATCTCGCGCGGATTGCAGTGGCAGCGAACCGGCGCGTGCGACACTGGCCGCGTGGGCAGCGAAAACACCTATGTGGCCGCGATCGACCAGGGCACCACGTCGACCCGAGCGATGGTCTTCGATCGCCGGGGGCGAGTGGTCAGCTGCGAGCAGATCGAACATGAACAGATCTTCCCCAAGGCGGGATGGGTGGAGCACGACGCGCAGGAGATCTGGCGCAACACCCGCCGGGTGACCGCTGCGGCCCTGGCGTCGGCGGATCTGAAGTACGACGACATCGCCGCGTGCGGGCTGACCAATCAGCGCGAGACCACGGTGATCTGGGATCGAGAGACCGGCGTGCCGATCCACAACGCGATCGTGTGGCAGGACACCCGCACCGGCGATCTGTGCACCGAACTTGCCGGCGACGACGGCCCGGGCCGTTATCGGGACAAAACCGGCCTTCCGCTGTCCACGTACTTCGCCGGCCCCAAGGCGCGGTGGATACTCGACAGTGTCGAGGGCAGTCGAGAACGCGCGGAGAACGGCGAACTATGTTTCGGCACAATGGATTCCTGGATTTCCTGGAATATGACCGGCGGTGCCGACGGCGGATTACACATCACCGATGTGACGAACGCGTCGCGCACGATGCTGATGGACCTGCGCACCCTGTCCTGGGATGAGTCGTTGTGCGCGGATTTCGGCGTCCCTGCCGCGATGTTGCCCGAGATCCACAGCTCCGCAGAGGTTTACGGCCCTCTGCGCGAGCACGGCTCGTTACCGGGCGTTCCGTTGGCCGGCATCCTCGGCGATCAGCAGGCGGCAACCTTTGGTCAAGCCTGCCTGGAACCCGGCGAGGCCAAGAACACCTACGGCACCGGCAACTTCCTTCTCCTCAACACCGGCACCGAGCCGGTGTTCAGCGACCACGGCCTGCTGACCACCGTGTGCTACCGCATCGGTGACCAGGACGCCCGGTACGCGCTGGAGGGGTCGATCGCGGTGACCGGCTCTCTCGTGCAGTGGCTGCGCGACAACCTCGGCCTCTTCTCGCATGCTTCCGAGATCGAACAGTTGGCCACACAGGTCGACGACAACGGTGGCGCCTACTTCGTGCCCGCCTTCTCCGGCCTCTTCGCGCCCCGTTGGCGTTCGGACGCACGCGGGGTGATCGTCGGCCTCACCCGTTTCGTCAACAAGGGCCACCTGGCCCGAGCTGCTTTGGAGGCCAGCGCTTTTCAGACCCGAGAGGTCATCGAGGCGATGCAGGCCGACTCCGGTGTGGAGTTGTCGACCCTCAAGGTCGACGGCGGCATGGTTGTCAACGACCTCCTCATGCAGTTCCAGGCCGACATCCTCGACGTCCCCGTCGTCCGACCGGTCGTCAACGAGACCACCGCCCTCGGCGCCGCCTACGCCGCCGGCCTCGCCGTCGGCTACTGGGACAGCGAAGACGAGATCCGCGCCAACTGGGCCGAGGACAAACGCTGGGAACCGTCGATGGACGCGTCAGAACGAGATCGCCTGTACAGCGAATGGAACCGAGCGGTCGAGCACAGCTTCGACCTCGCGTAAGTCGCGTAGCCCCTGCCGGTCGAGGAGCGGCGAGTGAGCGCAGCCGCCGGGTTGAGGAGCGGCAAGGGAGCGGAGCGACCATGGCGCGTCTCGAAACCAACCCGACGCGTATCGAAACCCGCGCGAGCCGAAAATGTCGGCGGCCACCGACCCCTGAAATATCGAAACCCGCGCGAGCCGAAAATGTCGGCGGCCACCGACCCTGAAAATAGGGGAAGAACTTCCTCCCCTATTTGTGGAGTCCTCCCCCAGAAATTCCTCAGGGAAGACTCCAAAACTAGGGGACGAGTTTTCTTCCCCTAGATTTTTTCCATCCGGTCGAGCCAAAGACTTCGCATTTGCAGGACGCCCCGGGTCGGCTCCAAATGGACTGCCTACCTTGGAATTTTATTGATAGTTGCACGCGTGAAGGCGAATGCTAAACCGCAATTTTCTGACACGTCAGGGTCATGCTGCCCCAGCCATACGGCCGTCATAACCAAAGCTCGACCCGAGACTATCAGCGTCGCACAGTGATCAGTTCCGAGCGAAAACGTAGCGACTGTGCGCCCATCCACCAACTGGTCTGGGAACCAACGGAAGTCGTCAAACTCCGCCTTGTAACCATCGAGGTCCGCGACACCAGCGCCAGCAAGATTCCCTACAGACTGGGATAACGAGGAAGACTCACTGTTCGTGAATCGCCAATCGCATCCTCGGACTGTCTGATGGTCGGCGACCGCTGCGTCTTTCGCTGATTTGGGATCAAGACCCATCTTCATGAGAACGGGCTCGGTCACATATGTGCAAGGCTCGTATGTTGTGCCATCATTGTTTTGACTCCACCGGTTCGGGAAAACTGTCTTGAACGGCAGTAGGCGACCTGCATCGTCACGTTGCCTAACCTCAGGCGCCCTACTGGCAGAATGCGAGGCGGCGGGTCCTTCACTTACTGCGGTGCCACTGACTGTACAGCCCGATGCAGATACTAGGGCAACGAAAGCGCCGAGGAGAACGGATAAAGCGTGACGTTCTGGTCGCCAATAGTGCCGACCACTCACGTTTGGATTCCCACAGACCCATCGACGTCGGCACGGTCGAGTTTAGCTCCTGCACGGCGACAATCGCTTGCCAGGTTCCTCAAGTCTGTTGACTGCTGTTCAAGGTCATCGCGCCACGTCGTGATGGCTTGCCTCACGCGTGAATACATGGCTTTACCTTCAACGCACTCACCGAAGCAATTCTGAGGTACCGCGCGATCCAGATTCCTCATCGCCTCTTGCAAGGTACGTGCCGCGGATTCCGCCGTCCTCGCTCGCCCTTCCCAGTCCTCAGTCGAGAACCGGACGACGCCACCTGGGCCGTTAGGACCGCGCCGCACGGAGTCAATGTCCGAAGCCTCGTATCCGGGCAATTGAAGGCCCATATCGTCGTTGGACGTGTAGTTGTCTCCCACCCGACCTCCCCCGTATGCGCCATCGGCTGCCGATGTAACGATTGTCGCAACACTACCTTGGATCGTCGACCGATCCACCGGCGGAACGAGATCTGTGGATCAAACCCTGTCACACCACGAAGTCGGCCAGAATACCCACGACTCCGCCGGTCCCTCCCATTGCCGCGGCCGCCTCGTACACGGACTCGCGGAGCACGGTTCGAGGTTCCTGGCTCTCCGAATCGATGGTGATCATGATGCATTCGAAGGCGCGTGCGCGGCGAAAGCTCTCGCGCTGTTTGTCGATGTCGCCGCGTCGCTGGTGAACGAACGCGTCGAGGTCGTGCTGGGCGACCACCGAACGCACATGTGCGCGTGATCGTTCCGACGCGGTCCCGCGCTCACGCCACTGTGTCAGCGCCTCCGCGATCTCGGGCGAATGCACGTCGGCGACGTCGATGACCGACGCGGTGAGCAGCGCCAGGCACTGCGGGATGTCGCCGTCGGGAACACTGTCGACCAGCCGGGCGACACCTCCGGGCAGCCGTTCAACGCGGTGCATACCTACGCCTCACGCTGTTCGACCGGCTTCTCGGATGTGGGCGTGGTCGTGGGTGTCGGAAGTCGAAGGTCGACCGAACCCTCTTCTGGAGCTGTGTCATTCGGCACCGGGACGCTCGCGGCAGGCGCAGCACGCGGCGCCCAGTCGCCGATCACCGGCGGTCCGACGAGTGGCAGGTCACCAACGATCTCCTTGCCGTTGTCGTCGCTGTGGAGGTAGATCGCGGGAGTGTGCTTCTTGTCGTCCGAGCGTGGCCGTCCAGCGCCGTGAGGTACACCGGGCGTACCCGGTCGCTGGGCGGCCCCGGGATTCGAATTCGGTGTCCCAGCACCGGGATTGGTTGCTCCCCCGGGCGCTCCGGCAGGCGGCACGAGCCCAGGCGGTATCACCGGGCTCCGCGGTCCACCCGGCACGAGACCCGCGGGAACGCCACCGCGCGGGATGTTGTTGGGAGCGCCCTTGCCAGGGCCGGGTGGGTGCCGGTTGTCGATGTTGGCCGGCACGACGTTCGGCGTCCCCCGGCCTCCGCGGTTCAACGAGTCCGGATTGCGGTCGGGCGAACCAGGATTCTGCCGCGACGGGTTGTTCGTGTTAGTCGTGTCGACGGGGGTCGTCCGGTTCGGCGAGTTCGACGACGGCGACGGGCCGCCAGTCGGCGTCGGTCCGCTCCCCGGGCCGTTGGGTCCGCCGCCGGTGATGTCGGTCGTGTTCGCCGTCTGGCCGCGAGAGTTCGACGAGTTGTCACGGTTCGGGTTATTCGGGTCGGTCGAACCCAGGTTGCCGATGTTGCTGAGTTCCCTCGAAGCAGAGTCATCTGTTCTCTCTGCAGGCAGATTCGCTTGGGCCGCGAGCATGGGATTGCTGTAGGTGCTGTCCATCGCTGCACGGACCGCGGCGCGCGCAGCGGCCGAATCCTCCGGATTGTCGCGCACGTGCTCTTGGAGAGCCTGAAATTGTGGCGCGAGCGCGGCCGCGTCGCCCGCGATCTGGCCACCGCGTTCGACTGCGTCCACGACCTGCTGTCCTCTGGTCGCACTCGTGTCTATTGCGTTGGCAAGCAGACGTGCGCGGGTCACGCTTCCGTCCGCCGCGCGCCCGAGCATGAGGTCGGTTCCAAATGCACTGTTCATCTGGTTGACCGCCTGCTTTACGAGACCCGGGGTACCGGCGAACGCCTCGGCGTCGCCGCTGGCATTTCCGCGGCCCATCTTCGCCAGAATCCCCAGCACCTCGCCGATGCTCATCGTCTCCCAAGCCGTCCGCTGCCCGTCGATGTTGCCGGGCGCACCCTTCATCTGATCTAGCGGATCGCCCACGACACCCCCAACGGACCGGAATTCGGTTCTGACGGACCATACCCCGCGATCACCGACGATGGCGATCGCTCGCGGCGTTGTGCACAATTCGGTTGCGTCGGGAACTGCGCGACCATGACGGCGTCGGACAGGCAGCCTTCCTACTGCTCATCGATTCCGTCCCCGCTCATTGGATCAGCGCCCTCGGCCGACGTCGTCGGCGATCGTGGAGGCGGGAAGAGCGCCGCTGCCCGGGACGTGGCTCGGAACCTTGCGAAATGGCGACACTCACGACACCAGGTGCCGAACTGGAGAACGCTAGTGCTGCAGCACTCGCATTCTCCAAATCAACTCGCGTTCTCTCAGATCGACGCGGCAGGTGGCCGGAGCGAAGCCCAGGCCGCGACTACCAGCCAGGTCATTGCGGCAATCCGCGTGAACTCAGGCCACACCTGTGTCGAATCAGGTCATCTGGGTGCTGCAGCACACAGATTCTCCAACACGACACAGGGTGTCCGTCGCGCCTCCCGGATCGAACGATGACAGGTCACATTTCCCCAGCTCACAGCGCCAACTCTCCCAGTCAGAGAGCGATGAGGTCACCTGACCGACGCGATCAGTCCAGATCGTCGTGCCGTACCAATTGCCGGGCCGCCTCGGTCACCGATCCCGACAGTGACGGGTACACCGACAGGGTCGCCGCAAGGTCGCTGACGGTCAGCTTGTTTTGCACCGCGAGCGCGATCGGAAGGATCAGCTCCGACGCCGTGGGCGCGACCACCACGCCACCGATGACCACGCCGGTCGCCGGTCGGCAGAAGATCTTGACGAAACCGCGTCGAAGACCGCTCATCTTCGCCCGAGGGTTGGTGGCCAATGGCAGCATCACGGTGCGGGCGGGATATTCGCCGGCGTCGATGGCGTTCTGCGACACCCCGACCGTCGCGATCTCCGGACGCGTGAAGATCGCCGACGCAACGGTTTTCAGCTTGATCGGCGACACACCTTCGCCCAGGGCGTGGTACATCGCGATCCGGCCCTGCATCGCGGCGACCGACGCCAACGGGAACAGTCCCGTGCAGTCGCCGGCCGCGTAGATGCCGGTGACCGACGTCCGGGACACCCGATCGACCCGGATGTAGCCGCCCTTGTCGACGTCCACCCCGGCAGCCTCGAGTTCGAGCGAGGTGGTGTTGGGCACCGAACCGACCGTCATCAGCACATGCGATCCGGTGACGGTGGAACCGTCCGCGAGATAGGCGGTCACCGAATCGCCGTTGCGCTCAACCTTGTTCGCCCGTGCGTGCTTCACCAGCTCGACACCTCGCTCGGCGAGGGCCTCCTCGAGCACCAGCGCGGCATCCTCGTCTTCGTGCGGCAGCACACGGTCGCGGCTCGACACCAGAGTCACCTTCACACCCAATTCGGTGTAGGCGTGCACGAATTCGGCACCGGTGACACCCGATCCGACCACGATGAGGTGCTCGGGAAGATCTTCCAGGTCGTAGAGCTGACGCCAGGTCAGAATCCGCTCACCATCGGGTTGGGCGTCGGGCAGGATGCGCGGCGAGGCGCCCGTCGCGAGCAACACCACGTCACCGGCGTAACGCTGGGTGCTCCCGTCGGACAGAGTCGCCAGGACCCCATGCGTGGAGACACCCACCTGGGTCGGCTCCAGCGTTGCGGTACCCGACACCAGGGTGACGCCCTCGCTGATCAACCGGGAACGGATGTCGGCGGATTGCGCGAAGGCCAGATCGCGGACACGCTGATGGATCTGCGGAAGGGTCACGAGGGTGTCGTCGGTCTTGATGTTGATGCCGAGGTCGACGGCCCGGCGCACCTCGGTGCGGATGCCGGTCGACGCGATGAACGTCTTCGACGGGACGCAATCCCACAGCACACACGCGCCGCCGATCCCGTCCGAATCGATCACCGTGGTGTCCGCGCCGTATGCGGCTGCGGCAAGCGCCGCCTCGTAACCGGCCGGTCCACCACCGATGATGACGATCTTGGTCACAATCACTCCTGTTCCGGCCATCCATGGCCCTCGTCGAGCCGGCGACGATCTTGGGCTGGTCACTGGCTCGAAGTACCGGCGTGCGCCCTGTCCAGGGTATGCCCGGACGCCCGGTCGTCGACGACGGGATGGTCGGGCCGACGCACTGAAGGACCCGGTGCGACTGCGGTGCACGACGCCTTGTCGTAATACGATCGTCGTGGCCCGGGTCAACGTGGCGCGATCGGAGTCCGTTTTCGCGCCACTCCGTCGAGAAAGAGCAGGTCAGAGGCGACATGCCCATTTATGCGGCTTACGGTTCGAACATGCATCCCGAACAGATGGCCGAGCGCGCCCCGCACTCGCCGATGGCGGGGACCGGATGGTTGAACGGGTGGCGCCTCACCTTCGGCGGCGGGGACATCGGTTGGGAAGGCTCGTTGGCGACCGTCACCGAGGACCGCGACAACGTCGAGGCCAAGGTGTTCGTGGTGCTCTACGACGTGCCCGTCGAAGACGAGGACTACCTCGACCGCTGGGAAGGCTCAGAACTCGGCATCCACCGCAAGGTGCGCGCGCGAGTCGACACCGCGGACGGACCCGTCCTCGCGTGGCTGTATGTTCTCGATGCTTTCGAAGGCGGCTTGCCCTCGGCCCGCTACCTCGGTGTGATGGCCGAGGCCGCTGAGATCGCGGGCGCACCGGCCGAATATGTCCAGGATCTTCGGCTTCGGGAGTCCCGCAACGTCGGCCCCGGACCGGGCAGCGTAGAAGGCTGATCAGACCCCGGCGCCGGGCCCGACGATCAGTCCGGCGAGCGCGCGGACCCCGATTGCGAGTGCGCGTTCGTCGATGTCGAAGTTGGGTTGGTGCAGGTCCCGCTGCACCCCCATGCCGTCCCACACGCCGAGCCGGCCCATTGCACCGGGCACGTGCTCGAGGTACCAGGAGAAGTCTTCGCCACCCGCGGACTGCGGGGTGTCGGCGACCGCGTTCGGACCGATCGCCTCGATCGACCGCTCCAGCATCTCGATCGCGTTCTCGTCGTTGACGACGGGTGGCACGCCGCGGAAGTAGGCCAGGTCGTACTGCACGCCCAGCGGCGCGACCAGTTCGCCGACGATGCTGCGGACCAACGGTTCCAGCTGCGCCCACGTCGCATGCTCACCGGTTCGAACCGTCCCGCGCAGACGACCTTCCTGCGGAATCGCGTTGGGAGCACTGCCGGCGTTGGCCGCGCCCCACACCATCACCGTTCCCGAACGCGGGTCGACGCGACGCGACAGGATGCCCGGCAGACCGGTGATCAGCGTGCCCATCGCGTAGACGAGGTCACCCGTCAGGTGCGGGCGCGATGTGTGCCCACCGGGTGATCGCAGTTGCACGTCGATGTGGTCGGCGGCCGACGTCAACGCACCGGCGCGCAGCCCGACCGTCCCGACGGGCAACCGTGGATCGCAATGCAGCGCGAAAATCTTGCTCAGGCCCGTCGTCACCCCGGCGTCGATGGCGTCGAGAGCGCCGCCCGGCATCACTTCCTCGGCGGCCTGGAAGATCAGCCGCACCCCCACCGGCAGCGGTTCGGCCTCGACGAGCAGCTTGGCGACCCCGATCAGGATGGCGGTGTGCGCGTCGTGCCCGCAGGAGTGCGACACCCCGTCGACAGTCGAAGTGAACGGCAGCCCGGTGTGCTCGGTGATCGGCAGGGCATCCATGTCGGCGCGCAAACCGATCCGCGCCTCCCCACTCGGTCCGAGGTCGCACACGACGCCGGTTCCGAGCGGGAGCCGACGCGGATTCAGGCCGACCGACTGCAGCTCGGTCATCACCAGCTCGGTGGTCCGCACCTCTTGCCGCGACAGTTCCGGGTAGGCATGGATGGCCCGGCGCCACGCAATGAGGTCGGTGCCGTGCGCGGCCAGCCAGGATTCGATCAGATCGCCCATACGATCACCCGACCTCGTCGAGACACGGCCACGCCGCTCATAGCAGTGAACTCGGTGTCGGGACAGCGAGATCGTCGAGCAATGGCGTGCGCAGTCCGCGCTTGATCAGAGCGAGGTTGGGACCGGCCAGGGCCGCGCGTGCGGTGGCGACCTCGGTGGCGCGGTCGACGAGTTCGGCTGCGGCGACCGCCTCTTCGACGATCCCTGCCGACGCGGCATCGTCAGCGCCATACCGACGGCTGGTGAGCATGGCCTCGGTGGCCGCCGCATCCGAAATCCGGGTGCGGACGAGCGCTGCCATACCCCGCGTGAACGGCATGTTCAGTGCTGCTTCGGGCAACGACCAGAATCCCCGCTCGGTGCGCATCAACCGATGGTCCGCGCATAGCGCGAGCATTGCGCCCGCCCCAAAGGCGTGACCGTTCAGGGCGGCGATCGTCGGCACCGGCAACGTCAACACCGTGGTGTAGAGCGCATGTACGCGGTCGAGGTAAGCGGGCAGGCCGGTGGGGTTGGCAAAGACGTAGTCGGTGTCGAGGCCGTTGCTGAAGTACTTGCCGGTCGCCGTGATGATCACCGGCTTGGCCGCGTCCGCCACGTCGTCGAGCAACGCCGTGACGGTGTCGAGCCAGTCGAGGCGGAAGCGGTTCTCGGGATTCGATTCGTCGAGTTCGACCCCTTCGGTGCCCAGATACAGCTCGATGACGTCGCCGTTGGTCTTCAGGTAAGGCATGCGAGAACCATATCGCCTGGACCTGATCCGACTAGTCGGCACCGCGTACACCGCATCCACCCGCGTCCCAGGACGTGTCTCCCAATCCCCTTGGCGAGACACGTCCTAGTGTGGGCGGCATGGATCCCACCGTCGACGCCGACGCCGCGGCAGCGGTCGCGGCCGCCACCATCGCCGCCGAGACCGATGCCGCAGCGCACGACGTGGCCGTGGTACTAGGTTCGGGCTGGGCACCGGCTGCCGAGGCTTTCGGTACGCCCGTCCGATCGGTCTCGATGGCGTCGATCCCGGGCTTCACACCACCGAAGGCGGCCGGACACGGCGGCATGATCCATTCGGTGCGGATCGGCGATCGCCGCATTCTGCTCCTGCTCGGCCGTATTCACGCCTACGAGGGGCACGATCTCGCACGAGTGGTGCATCCGGTGCGTACCGCAGCAGCGACCGGGGTCAGCACGATCGTGCTGACCAACGCGGCAGGCGGATTGCGCGCCGACATGTCGGTGGGTCAGCCCGTGCTGATCTCCGATCACCTCAACCTCACGGCCCGCTCGCCACTCGTGGGCGCGCAGTTCGTCGACCTTGTGGACGCCTACTCACCGCGGTTGCGCGAGGTCGCCCGCCGCGTCGACCCCGACCTCGCCGAGGGCGTGTACGCGGGTCTGCCCGGCCCCCACTATGAGACGCCGGCCGAGATCCGGATGCTGCGCACCCTGGGCGCCGATCTGGTCGGGATGTCCACGGTGCACGAAACCATCGCTGCCCGCGCCGCCGGCGTGGCGGTCCTCGGGGTCAGTCTGGTCACCAACCTGGCGGCCGGCATGACCGGCGAACCGCTCAGCCATGCCGAGGTCCTCGACGTCGGACGGAACTCGGCAGCCCGGATGGGCGAGTTGCTGGCCCAGATCATCGGGGAGGTGTGAGCCGATGACCTACCCACCGGGCAGCTATCCCCCGCCGGGGTCGTACCCACCACCGGAACGGTCACCTTGGTCGTCACCGGCGGTCATCGCGGCCATCGTCGCCGGCGTGCTCATTCTGATCGCCGGTGTCCTCGGCGCGCTTGTGTTCATTCCCGGCGACGACGAGAACAACAACACGGCAGCCACATCGTCGCCCTCGGCAGTGACCAGCACTGTCACGCAGAGTCGGACCACCGCGGACACGACCACCGAGACCACCACCGTCGCGCCTCGCCCGACACCAACGGTGCCCGGCACCGATTCCTTGGGTTTCGTGAACGGTCCCCGCTGCAACGACGCCGGCGATCAGGTGGTCATGGTCGGGCAGACCTCGCGGTCGCGGGTGATCATCTGTCAGGTCGGCACCCAGACCGGACGCTGGTACTACAAGGGTTCCGCTCCGGAAGGCGACATCGAGATCGGCTACCCGACGAAATCAGGCAACACATTCATCGTGCAAAACGAAGGCGTCGTGTACACGATCTCGCCGAGCAGTCTGCTCATCACCCAGGGTGGATCGACCCTCGCGAACGAACCGATGCTCCAGCACTGGGCCGCGTCGTGACCGACCCCGTGTTGCGAGCCGAGCACCTCGACGTCGTGCGGTCCGGACGCCTCCTCCTGGACGACGTGAGTCTCGAGGTACACCCCGGAGAGCACTGGGCGCTGCTCGGACCCAACGGCGCAGGCAAATCGACCCTGATGGCCATGCTCGGCGCCCGCGAACACCCGACGCGCGGCACCGTTGATGTCCTCGGTCGACGGATCGGACGCGTCGACATGCGCGAGTTGCGCATGCATATCGGCCACGTCGACCCACGGTGGCGCATCGACGTGCCGCTGACCGCCCACGAGGTGGTGCTGACCGGTCTCACCAATACCCCGGAGCTCGACCGCCGGCATCGATACGACGACGCCGAGCATGATCGCGCCGACGCCCTGCTCGCGCTGCTCGGCATGTCCGACCGTCGCGATTCCGTCTGGACGGTGATGAGCCAGGGCGAACGTGGACGCACACTCATCGCCCGCGCGCTGATGCCGACTCCCGCGCTGCTCCTGCTCGACGAGCCGGCCACCGGCCTCGACCTCGCCGCCCGCGAGAAGCTGTTGGCGGGCATCGACCAGTTACGTTCGGACGTCACCGATCTCGCGACCGTGCTGGTGACCCATCACCTCGAAGACCTGCCCGCCAGCACCACGCACGCGATGCTGCTCCGCGACGGCGTGGTGGTGGCGACCGGACCGGTGGACGACGTCCTCACCTCGACCACGATCAGCAAATGTTTCGACCATCCGGTGACCGTGACACGCAACGCCGGCCGCTGGTCGGCAGTGTCCGACGCCGGTTAGCGCGGGCCGAACTGACGATCGCCCGCATCACCGAGACCGGGGACGATGAAGAAGTCGTCGTTGAGACCATCGTCGACAGCGGCCACCACCAGACGGACCGGATGCCCTGATTTCTCCAGTGCTGCAACACCTTCGGGAGCAGCGACCACACAGACAGCGGTGATGTCGGCGGCTTTGCGGGCCACCAGGAGTTCGATCGTGTGCAGCAGCGAGCCACCGGTGGCGAGCATGGGGTCGAGGACGAAGACCGCTGTCGTCGACAGGTCGTCGGGCAGCGACTCCAGGTAGGGCACCGGCTGCGCCGTCCGTTCGTCACGCGCGACACCGACGAAGCCGACGTGCGACTCGGGCACCATCGCGTGGGCCTGCTCCACCATGCCCAGTCCCGCCCGCAACACCGGAACCAGCAACGGCGGATTGGCCAGCCGCGAACCCGCGAACTCCGACAACGGGGTGCGGATGGGCACGTCGGCGACGGGCGCGCCGGCCAACGCCTCGTAGATGAGCATCTGTGTCAGATCCGACAGCGCCGCACGGAAAGCGGCGTTGTCGGTCTTCTCGTCGCGCATGGTGGTCAGTCGGGCGGCCGCGAGCGGGTGGTCGACGATGAGGCACTCCATGGCGAACACGATATGACGTGCGCGAACCTGGCGCTCGGAACCGAGTGCGGGTCCGCTGCGTCTGATCTTTTATGAGCCAACTGACCATCGATTCGCCATCCCTGCGAACCTTCGCCGCTGCGCAGCGATCCGCCGCGGCCGACACCCACGCGGACGCGGCCCGGCAACGCAGCGCCGTCACCGATCTCGCCATCACCTTCGGGCTGATCGGCGCCGAGTTCCTGTCGGCGGCAGTGCAGGTGTTCGAGCTCTACACCCGGCATCTGGACACCACCGCCAGACAGCACGACGCGGTCTCCGACAAGACCGAGCGCGCAAACACGACGTACAACGCCCGCGATTGCCGGTGCGGCAAGGACATTGCCGGCGACACCACGCCCGACGCTGCGAGGAAGGCCTGATGCTCACCGTCGAACTTCTCATCGCTCCGCTTCGGCTGCTGATCACCGCGCTCGGCACCGGCGTGCTGCCGGCCGGCAATCCCGCCGATCAGGTCCGCACGACCACAGCGAATCTCACGCACACCCGCGAGCGATCGGCGGCCTCCGTGCGTGGTCTCGGCGATGGTTGGCGTGGCGAAGGCGGAGATGCCGCCCGACGAGCGACCATCAACACACAGAACCGGAACACCGCCCTGCGCAACGACGGCGTCGAGTTCTCGCAGATCGTCGAAGACGCCAGTCGCAAGGTCAAGGTCGCCTCGACCGCGCTCAACACACTGGTGGATTCGTTCGAGCGGATCGCAACCGCACTCGGGCCGCAGCTGTACACCCCGGCCGGGCTGGCGACCATCCTGCCGGTAGCCATCGATCATGTGACCCGCGGCATGGAGATCGTCGGTCGCGCACGGCATGAACTGAAGGCCGACACCACCAAGATGTTGGCGTTGGCCCGGCACGTCGCGCCCGCCGAGGTGGCGCCGCCCGGCGACCGGATCACGAACGACCGGACCACAAACAACGACCACCCCGGCGGGCGGATCCCGATCACTCTGCCCGACGGCTCGACCGCCTACGCGCCGAACGAACGCGCCGCCAAGGCAGTACGCGCCGCCCTCTCGCAGCGCGGCGTGCGCTACCAGTGGGGTGGCACGACACCGGACGGCTTCGACTGCAGTGGACTCACCCAGTGGGCGTATCGCCAGGCCGGTCTCGAGCTGCCCAGGCTCGCGCAAGATCAGGACACCGCCGGCGTCCAGGTGTCACAGGCAGATCTGCAGCCGGGTGATCTCGCCGTCTGGTCGGGTCACGTCGCGATGTACATCGGGAACGGGCAGATGGTGGAGGCAGGCAATCCGGTGCAGGTGTCTGCGGTGCGGACGACCAACATGTCTCAGACATTTGAGGGGTTCTATCGCCCCCGATGAACCACGCTACGCGCAACGAAGTTGGGCGCAACGAAGTTGGAAATGGGCGATCGTTCACCCAACTGTCGTGGGGTCACTACCCGGCGTCACAGACAGAATCGCTACGCTGTGTCCCCATGGCCGGAGACATCGTCCCTATTGAGCTCGGACTCACCGACGGAAACAGCTTCACCTTGTGGGCACCACGTTGGCGTGAGGGCGACGACGAATGGGAGGCCTTCCTCGGCCTCGACGAGGATCTCTATGTGCTGCCAGGTGTGGCCGAACTCGCGGCGTTCATCCGCAACGACGATGACAACGACTTGGCCGACCATCCCGCATGGTCGATCGTCGTAGGACTGCAGGCCGACGAGCTGGTCCCCGACGATCGGCACAGCTACGACCTCGTCGGCGTGCCGGAACTGGCGGCCGAGGATCCCACCCCCGAGGTCATCGCCGAACTCGAGGACGCGCTCGAGATCGTGCGCATCCTCGGCGAGGTGTGTGAGCTCACCACCATCACCAAGTTCTTCAACGGCAACCCGATCCTCGGCGCGGTGACCACCGGCACCCGCAACTTCGAGGGGCGTGAGGGCACCGACCTGTGGGTCCGGATCGGCCGGCTCATCGCCAAGCACTGGGATGACGTGCTCGACGCGATCGACGATGTCATCAAGACGCCCGAGGTCGACGCCGACGCCGTGGTCGCGGCCGAAGCCGAACTCGAAGCCGCAGCCTCTGCCGAGGATGAGGACGAGCCGGCCGACGACGACATCGAGATCGTCGACACCGACGCCGATTCCGACGAAGACGACGACGAATCGGACTCGGAAGACGACGAGGACGAGGACAGCGACACCGACGAAGAGGACGAGGAAGAAGAAGACGACGAGGACGACCTGGAAGACGACTTCTGGGCGTCTGTCGGCATCGACCCGATCCGCATCGTCACCAGCGCCAACGAGTACCTGACGCTGCGCTGCTACCTCGGTGACGAGCCGGTGTTCCTGGGCGCGAACGGCAAGATCTTCGTGTTCACTTCCGGACGGTCACTCTCGCGGTTCATCGCCAACCAGAACAACCACGACCTGGCCGACCTGTCGACGTTCGAGGACGTTCGTTCCGGCGCCACCGACGGCTCGTTGGAGTTCGACGTCATCGACGACAACGTCTACATCCTGCCCGGACTGTCCGAGGACATCGCCGACGGCCCGCGCCGCATGGACCGCAATCAGCTCGACCTCGCCGTCGAATTGTTCACCGACGCAGCGGATTACGCCGGCGACAACGCCGTCGGCGAGGCACTCGCCTCCACCACTCCGCTCGGCTGGTTTGTCGACTACGCCGTCAACCCCGACCCCAAGCGGATGGCTCCGAGCCCGCCGTTCGACAACGAGGCCGAAGCCTGGCGCGCACTCGAGCACGACTTCGAGGACCGCCTGGAGAAGAAGGGCTGATCGCCCGTCACGCTCCCGCCGGCTGAGCATCCACCACCGCCGGCTGCGGTGCTCGAGGCGCCAGCCGAGAGCACCTCAGGGAGGATGGGGTGTGGCACCTCAGAGCGGCGGACGGTCACCCGAGCAGCACGGCGTACCCCGGTTTGATCACGTCGTCGATGAATGCGAGCCGTTCGTCGAAGTGGATGAACGCCGACTTCATCGCGTTCACTGTGAACCGCTCGAAATCGGCCCAGCCGTAACCGAATTGGCGTGCGAGTTGGAGGAACTCGTTGCTCATGGTGGTGTCGCTCATCAGCCGGTTGTCGGTGTTGACCGTCACCCGGAAGCGCAGCCGCGCGAGGACGTTGAACGGATGCTCGGCGATGGAGGCCACGGCCCCGGTCTGCACGTTGGAACTCGGGCAGAGCTCGAGTGGAATTCGCTTGTCGCGCACGATGTTCGCGATGTCCCCCAGCCGAGCGCCGACGAACGACTCTGCTGCCGGGTCGGCGTCGGCGGGCAGCTCGATGTCGTCGATGACGCGCACACCGTGTCCGAGGCGGTCGGTGCCACAGAATCCGATCGCCTCATGGATGGACGGCAGCCCGAACGCCTCGCCGGCATGGATGGTGAACGGGGCGCTGTTGGCACGCATGTACTCGAACGCGTCGAGATGTCGGGTCGGTGGGTGTCCGGCCTCGGCGCCGGCGATGTCGAACCCGACCACACCGCGATCCCGATAACGCACGGCCAGTTCGGCGATCTCGCGAGATCGCGCGGCGTGACGCATCGCGGTGACCAGGCACCGAACCGCGATCGGCTTGCCGCGCTGAGCTGCGGTGGCCTCACCGTCGGCGAAACCGCGCAGCACTGCCTCCACCACCTCGTCCAGCGTCAGTCCCCGTTCGAGGTGCTGCTCGGGTGCATAGCGGATCTCGGCGTACACGACGCCGTCGTCGGCGAGGTCTTCCACGCATTCGCGCGCGACCCGCTCCAGGGCGTCGGCCGTCTGCATCACCCCGACGGTGTGCGCGAAGGTCTCCAGATACTTCTCCAGCGACCCGCTGTCGGCGGCCTCCCGGAACCAGCGCGCCAAATCGTCGACGTCGTCGGCGGGCAGGTCGTCGTATCCGGTCTGTTGGGCGAGGTCGAGCACCGTCGCCGGCCGCAGCCCGCCGTCGAGGTGGTCGTGGAGCAGAACCTTGGGGGCGAGTGTGATGTTGGCGAGATCCAGCGGCCTCATGAGCTCACCCTATCCAGCACCAGGGAGCGGGCGGGAGGTTCGCCACCCGCCGAGACCTCGACGGCGTCGACGAGCACCGCTCGCGCCCCGGCGAAACGCTCGGGTGTCTGGGTGTGCAGGGTGAACAGCGGTTCGCCCGCCCGCACCCGGTCGCCCGGTTTGGCGTGGATGGTCACGCCCGCCTCCGACTGCACCGACTCCCCCGGGCGGGATCGGCCGGCGCCAAGCCGCCACGCCGCATCACCGACGGCCCGCGCATCCATCACGGTGATGACGCCGTCGGCGGGTGCGACCACCACGTCGGAATGATCCGCGACCGGAAGGGCTGCATCAGGGTCGCCGCCCTGCGCGGCGATCATCGTCCGCCAGGTGTCCATCGCACGACCGTTGGCCAGGTGCTCGGCAGGATCGGCCGCGGTCAGGCCGACGGCGTCGAGCATCTCGCGTGCCAGGGCCAGCGTCAGCTCGACCACATCGTCGGGCCCGCCACCCGCCAGGACCTCCACGGACTCGGCGACCTCGACGGCGTTGCCGACGGTCAGCCCGAGCGGGGTGTTCATGTCGGTGAGCAGCGCGACCGTGCGCACCCCTGCGTCGCTGCCGAGTTCGACCATGGTCTCGGCGAGCAGCCGCGACTGGTCGATGTCCCGCAGAAATGCGCCCGACCCGAACTTGACGTCGAGCACGAGCGACTCGGTGCCCTCGGCGATCTTCTTGCTCATGATCGAACTCGCGAGCAGCGGAATGGTTTCCACGGTCCCGGTCACGTCGCGCAGCGCGTACAGCTTGCGATCGGCGGGTGCCAGGTCGGCACCCGCCGCGCACACCACCGCGCCCACGTCCTCGAGCTGGGCGATCATGTCGTCGGCCGACACATCCGCACGCCACCCCGGGATCGACTCCAGTTTGTCGAGGGTGCCGCCGGTGTGTCCGAGTCCACGACCCGACAGTTGCGGAACCGCGACCCCGAACGACGCGACGAGCGGTGTGAGCGGAAGCGTGATCTTGTCTCCGACGCCGCCGGTCGAGTGCTTGTCGACGGTGGCGAGCGGTCGGGCGTCGCGCCGCAATCCGGAGAGGTCCATCCGGCGGCCACTGTCGATCATCGCCCGGGTCCACGTGGCGATCTCCCGGCGCGTCATCCCCCGCAGGAAGATCGCCATCAACAATGACGACATCTGCTCGGGTGCCACCTCACCGCGGGTATACGCATCGACGACCCACGCGATCTGTGCGTCGGTCAGCTCCCGACCGTCCCGTTTGGACGCGATCACCGCCACCGCATGAATCACCTCGTCGACCTCGGTCACTGGGCCACCTCCAGATCGTCGGGACCGAATGCGTCCGGCAGCAGCGTGGCCAGCGCCTTCGGTCCGGAGCCATGGTCGATGAGGAGATCGGGTCCGCCATGCTCGTAGAGCACCTGACGGCACCGCCCACACGGCATCAGCACGGCCCCCCGCCGATCACAGACACTGACCGCCACCAGCCTCGATCCGCCGCCAGAGATCAGCTGCGCGACCAGCGCGACCTCGGCGCAGATGCCGAGCCCGTATGAGACATTTTCCACATTGCAACCCGCCACGATCCGACCGTCGTCGGTGATAGCAGCTGCGCCGACCGGAAACCCGGAATAGGGCGCGTAAGCCCGCGGGATCATGTCATTGGCTTTGTCTCGCAACGTATTCCAGTCAATTTCGATGCGCACAACAACCTCCTGACCTTTCAGATGAGTGCTGCGGGGTGTGATATTCGCTACCACGAGATCCTTGGTAAGGCAAACCTAAGTCGGAATCTCTTGTCGCCCAAATCGGTTCGGGCAATTTACCACCGGTCCCACCATGGGTTTAGAGTCTTTTGACATGGGTCCACGGTCGAGTCGGAGCATGCCGATTCGGCGCGTCCATCGACGATGTTGGAGGCCACTTTCCCGATGAGCACCCCCACCGAAGTCGCACCCGAGCCGGTGCGCAGGCGATCTCTGTATCGTGGCGACCCAGGCATGTGGTCCTGGGTCTTGCACCGCATCACCGGTGTGACCATCTTCTTCTTTCTCTTCGTACACGTTCTCGACACTGCGGTCATCCGCGTCGATCCGAACAAGTACTCCGAGGTCATCGAGACCTATAAGACGCCGATCATCGGCCTCATGGAGATCGGTCTCGTCGCCTGCGTGCTCTATCACGCGTTCAACGGTCTGCGCATCATCCTGATCGACTTCTGGTCCAAGGGTCCGAAGTACCAGCGCCAGATGCTGTGGGCGATCCTCGGCCTGTTCGTCATCGTGTTCGGTGCCGCGACCATCCGGTTGCTGCAGATCCTGATCACCCATTCGCTCTAGGAGACGCGCAGAAGATGACGACCTCCGAGACACACCTCGCCAAGACGCTGGGCACTCAGCACGACCGCCCGGCCAGCCTTGACAACCCGCGGTCACCGCGCAAGCCCAAGGGCGGCAACTTCGAGAAGAACGCATGGCTGTTCATGCGGTTCTCCGGCCTCGCCCTGATCATCCTGACCATCGGCCACATGTTCATCATGCTGGCGTGGGACGACGGCGTGCACCGCATCGATGCCAGCTTCGTGCTCGAGCGCTGGAGCCATCCGTTCTGGCAGATCTGGGACCTCACCATGTTGTGGCTCGCCCAGCTGCACGGCGGCAACGGCGTTCGCACCGTGATCGCCGACTACTCCCGCAAGGATTCGACCCGATTCTGGCTCAACGTGCTACTCGGGCTGTCGATGATCCTGATCCTCGTCCTCGGCACCTACGCGATTCTGACCATCGGGTCGGTCGAGTCCAACTAAGGAGACTTGAGAACACATGCAGGAACACCGCTACGACGTCGTCATCGTCGGTGCCGGCGGCGCAGGCATGCGAGCCGCCATCGAGGCAGCGCCTCGGGCCCGCACGGCCGTGCTGACCAAGCTCTACCCCACCCGTAGCCACACCGGCGCGGCTCAGGGCGGCATGTGTGCCGCGCTGGCCAACGTCGAGGAGGACAACTGGGAGTGGCACACCTTCGACACGGTCAAGGGCGGCGACTACATCGTCGATCAGGATGCCGCGGAGATCATGGCCAAGGAGGCCATCGACGCGGTGCTCGACCTCGAGAAGATGGGGTTGCCGTTCAACCGCACCCCCGAGGGCAAGATCGACCAGCGGCGTTTCGGCGGCCACACGCGCGACCACGGCAAGGCGCCCGTGCGTCGTGCTTGCTACGCGGCCGACCGCACCGGCCACATGATCCTGCAGACCCTCTATCAGAACTGCGTCAAGCACGACGTCGAGTTCTTCAACGAGTTCTACGCCCTCGACATCTGCCTGAGCGAGAACGCCGACGGCGAGATGGTCGCGACCGGCGTCGTCGCCTACGAACTCGCCACCGGTGAGATCCACGTGTTCCACGCCAAGTCGATCGTGTTCGCCACCGGCGGTTCGGGACGCATGTACAAGACGACGTCCAACGCGCACACGCTGACCGGCGACGGCATGGGCATCATCTTCCGCAAGGGACTCCCGTTGGAAGACATGGAGTTCCACCAGTTCCATCCGACCGGCCTGGCCGGGCTCGGCATCCTCATCTCGGAAGCGGTTCGCGGCGAGGGCGGCATCCTGCGCAACGCCGAGGGTGAGCGCTTCATGGAGCGCTACGCCCCCACCATCAAGGACCTCGCCCCCCGCGACATCGTGGCGCGGTCGATGGTGCTCGAGGTCCTCGAGGGTCGCGGCGCGGGCCCCAACAAGGACTACGTCTACATCGACGTCACCCACCTCGGTGAGGACGTGCTCAACGAGAAGCTGCCCGACATCACCGAGTTCTCCCGCACCTACCTCGGCGTCGACCCGGTCACCGAATACGTGCCGGTGTACCCGACCTGCCACTACGTGATGGGCGGCATCCCGACCAACATCGAAGGTCAGGTGCTGCGCAACAACGACGAGATCGTGCACGGGCTGTTCGCCGCCGGTGAGTGCGCCTGCGTGTCGGTGCACGGCGCCAACCGCCTGGGCACCAACTCGCTCCTCGACATCAACGTGTTCGGTCGACGCGCGGGTATCGCCGCGGCCGACTACGCCAACTCGGCCGATTTCGCCGAGCTGCCGGAGAACCCCACCGAGATGGTCGACGGGTGGATCGCCGACATGCTCTCCGAGCACGGCCACGAGCGGGTCGCCGACATCCGTACCGAGTTGCAGGCGTCGATGGACAACAACGCGTCGGTGTTCCGCACCGAGGAGACCCTCAAGCAGGCGCTGTCCGACATCCACATGTTCAAGGAGCGCTACGCCCACGTCCGTGTGCACGACAAGGGCAAGCGCTTCAACTCCGACCTTCTCGAGGCCATCGAACTCGGCTTCCTCCTCGAGATGGCCGAGGTCACCGTCGCAGGCGCACTCAATCGCAAGGAGTCCCGTGGCGGCCACGCCCGCGAGGACTACCCCAACCGCGACGACGTGAACTACATGCGACACACGATGGCGTACAAGAAGGGCACCGACCTGCTCTCCGACATCGAGCTGGACTACAAGCCCGTGGTCCAGACCCGATACGAGCCGATGGAGCGTAAGTACTGATGACGGCGATCATGGACAACCCGGCTCCCAACACCGAGGAGCCGCCACTGCCACCGGTGCCCGACGAGGCGACCATGGTGACCCTGAAGATCTTCCGGTTCAACCCGGAGGATCCCGACGCGCAGGGCTTCGAGAGCTTCCGAGTACCGGCGCTGCCCACCGACCGTCTGCTCAACCTGCTGCTCTACGTGAAGGGCTACCTCGACGGCACCCTCACCTTCCGTCGCAGCTGCGCCCACGGCGTGTGCGGTTCGGACGCGATGCGCATCAACGGCGTCAACCGCCTGGCGTGCAAGCTCCTCATGAAGGACCTGCTCCCCAAGGACAAGAGCAAAGAGATCACCATCACCATCGAGCCCATCAAGGGTCTGCCGGTGGAGAAGGATCTCGTGGTCAACATGGAACCGTTCTTCGACGCGTACCGCGCGATCAAGCCGTTCCTCATCACCAGCGGGAACGAGCCGACCCGCGAGCGCATCCAGTCGGCCACCGACCGCGCCCGGTTCGACGACACCACCAAGTGCATCCTGTGTGCGTGCTGCACCACGAGCTGCCCGGTGTTCTGGAACGACGGCAGCTACTTCGGTCCGGCGGCCATCGTGAACGCGCACCGCTTCATCTTCGACAGCCGCGACGAAGGGGCCGTCGAGCGACTCGACATCCTCAACGACATGGACGGTGTGTGGCGGTGCCGCACCACTTTCAACTGCACCGACGCCTGCCCGCGTGGTATCCAGGTCACGCAGGCGATCCAGGAGGTCAAGCGCGCACTCATGTTCTCGCGCTGACGATTACGCATCTTCTCTGCAGCCCAGACGCACCCGCCCCGGTTCACGAGGCGGGTGCGTCTGTTTCTGCGGCCGCCTGATACCTCAGCAACACGACCCCGCCTGCCGACGACACGTCTTCCAGGCCGAAGCGTTGCAGTTCGTCGGCGTCGTCGGCGAACATGCGGGCGCCCGAGCCCAGCACGAGCGGGTGGACCATGAGCAGCATCTCCTCGACGAGTCCGCGCGGCAACAGGGAGCGGATGAGTTGACCGCTGCCCATGATGACGAGGTTGCCACCCGGGCGCTCGCGCATCTCCGCGATCTGAGCGGGTACGTCGCCGGTGACGAGAATCGAATTGGGCCAGGCCAATTCGACGTCGGGGCGCGACGACGCAACATACTTGGTCGTGTTGTTGAGCCCCTCTTTGAACGGTCCGCCGACCGCATTCCAGTGCCCCAGCATGTCCTCGTAGCTGCGCATGCCGAACAGCCACGAGAAGTCCGCGCCCATCACCGGCCCCATCGCGGCACCGATCGCCGGGCCCGCCGCCGGGTCGTTGGCCGCCGACGCCCATCCGCCGTGGCGGAAACCACCTCTCGTGTCCTCGTCGGCGCGGCCCGGCGCCTGGATGACCCCGTCCATGCTGACGTGGTTGACAACGACTACGCGCATGCGATCTCCCTTCGTCGCACTGACAGACCGCGGCCGCGCACAAAACTCATCGCTGGTGGTGGGAACCGACTTCGGGTCCGCTGCGTCCAAGTTGATGTCCCGATTCTTTGCGACCCGAGGAGATCCGATGTCACGTTGCCGCACCCTCGTCCCGATCCTGTTCACCTGCCTCGCGATCCTGATGCCCGCCTGGGCACCGCAGGCCGCCGCGGCTCCGGGCGCCACTGGTCCTGCCCCCGGCGCCACCGGGCAGGGCGACCGCATCACCGTCGTTCTGACCTCCGACCGCGAATACAACAGCGCGGCAACCTGGTTCGACACCAACAACCGGATGCAGGCACAGACCGACGTGCCACTGCCCCGCCACGACGCCGCGAGCCATCTGTGGACCGGGGTCATGGTCTATACCCGCACGATGCGGGATCAGCGCACCAACGTCATGTTCCAGTCGATGGGCAACTACGCCGGATGCGAGATCTGGGTGAACGAGCACCGGGTCGTCGAGCAGCAGGCGCACGGCAAGTACGCGACCGTCTACTGCGACGATGCCCGGCGGCCCCGCGCACACGCTGCACCAGGATCGAAGGGACGCTAGCGTCAGGAGCTGTGTTCTCCGAACGCCTTCGTGTCCTGGAATTGCGGCATGCGGAAACCGAGCCGCCCGGAGCGTATTCGCCGGCCCTCGACGACCTCGCAGATGTGACCACCGTCCGCGTCTGGCGGGAGCCGCTGCCGGGCGACCTCGGTGACGTCGACGCCATCGTCGTCATGGGTGGGGCAATGGGTGTCGGCGACGCCGGTAGTCTGCCCTGGCTGGCGAAAGAAATCGATTTCCTGCGCGAGGCACACGAGCGTGGCGTTCCGATCTGGGGAGTCTGCCTCGGCGCCCAGCTGCTGGCGGCGGCACTCGGCGCACGAGTCACGCGCGCCGAGACCCCGGAGCTCGGGGTGCACCGCGTGGTCCTGACCGAGGAAGGGCGCCGAGACCCGGTCTGGTCGGCGACGCCGGGACACGAGTTCTCAACCGTGCAATGGCATTTCGACACGTTCGCATTGCCACCGGGCGCCGTGCTGCTCGGCTCGTCACACGAATGTCCTCACCAGATCTACCGCCTTGGCGCCAGTTACGGAGTGCAGTTCCACATCGAGGCCGGCGAGTCGTCGGTCCGGGAGTGGCTCTCGGGCCCCGACTCGTACGCCGCTGTCGCGGCGGCGATCGGTGACGATGCGACGGCGGCCTTCGCCGACGCGGCAGGCGAGGCCGAGGCCCGGGCAGGCGCACTCGCCGATGCGGTCATGCGTCGGTGGCTGACCGGGATTCGCCGACGGGGGTGACACAGCGGCGGCCGCGGATCGGCCCGGAGCGTCGAAACGCTCACACTGTGTCGGTTCGACGCAGCCAATCCGGACATTGTTGGAGACTTGACGACTGATTTCGTCGTCAGACTGCACAACTGCGACGGAAACCTTAGTCTGTTCCCACCAATGCGCAGAGCACACGCGCATCAGACGTGGGAGCAAGTCATGAGCGAGGCGGTACAGGCCGAGATACAAGGCGGCGACAAGGGCTTGCGTGCCGGTTCCATCGGGCTTCTCGGCAACGTCATCATCGGTCTTTCGGCGGTGGCGCCGGCGTACAGCCTCGCGGCGACGCTGGGGTACGTCGTGGAAAACGTACACACCAAGGCCCCGGCAATGTTCGTGGTCGCCTTCATCCCAATGCTGTTGGTGGCCTTCGCCTACCGCGAGCTCTCACGTGACACCCCGGATTGCGGGACCACTTTCACCTGGGGCACCAAGGCATTCGGACCATGGATCGGCTGGATCGGCGGCTGGGGTCTCGCGGTGTCGGCGATCATCGTGCTCGCGAACGTGGCCGAGGTCGCCGCGGTGTACCTGCTGAAGTTCCTGACGCTCGACTCCCTCGCCGAAAACCTGTGGATCAAGGTGCTCCTGGGCTCCGCTTTCATCGCACTGATGACGTGGGTCAGCATTCGCGGGATCGTGATCAGCGAGCGCATCCAGGCCGTCCTCATGTTCATCCAGTTCGCGGTCCTGATCACCGCCAGCGTGATCGCGTTGACCAAGGTCGGGCTGGGCAAGGCCGGCGAGCAGGCAATCACCCCGGAGTTGAGCTGGCTGTCGCCGACCGGACTCACGTCGTCGGAGATCGCCGCGGCTGTCATCCTCTGCATCTTCATCTACTGGGGATGGGATGCCTGCCTCGCGATCAGCGAGGAGACCAAGAACCCCGCCAAGACCCCGGGGCGGGCCGCGGTCATCACCTGCCTGATCCTGGTCGCCACCTACGTTCTGGTGGCCTACGCCGTGGAGTCGTTCGCCGGATTCGGTGACACCGGGATCGGATTGAACAACCCTGAGAACACCGACGACGTGCTGACCATTCTCGGCGACCCGGTCGCGGGCGGTTTCATGGCCGCGGCCCTGTTGTTGACCGTGAGCGTTTCGGCGCTGTCGTCGACGCAGTCGACAATCCTGCCCACTGCGCGAGGCAGTCTGTCGATGGCCGTGTACAAGGCGCTGCCGGACCGCTTCGCCGTCATCCATCCCCGCTACATGACACCCGCGTTCGGCACCGCGGTCATGGGCGGCTCGGCCCTCGCCTTCTATCTCGTCCTGTCGTTGCTCAGCAGCAACACCTTGGCCGACTCGATCGCCTCACTCGGGCTCGCGGTCGCCTTCTACTACGGCATCACCGCGTACGCCTGCGTGTGGTACTTCCGCCGCACACTGTTCCAATCCGCCCGCAACTTCTTCTTCCGCGGCCTGTTCCCCCTCCTCGGCGGGTTGGCGATGACGTGGGCGTTCGTCAAATCGGCGATCGACATGTTCGCTGTCGACTACGGGTCGACGTCGGTGGGTGGTGTGGGTGGCGTCTTCATCTTGGGCGTGGGCATGTTGGTGCTGGGAATCCCGTTGATGCTCGCCTGCTTCGCCCACAACAGCGACTTCTTCCGCGGCAAGACCCTGACCGCCACCACCGAAGTGAAGGTGCCCGATGTCTACTGAGTCCCAAGCCAACGACACCGCGCCCAATCCGTTACGCCTGACCGTCGGATACCTGGCGACTCCATCGGGCAACGACGGTGTCGCGCTCGCGTGCGCGCTGGCCAGCGCCACCGGTGCGGCCATCGACCTCGTCTGCGTCGTCAAGCCTATGGTCTTCGACGGCAGCCCCGGGCTCGATCAATATCAGGAACGTCTGGAAAACCAAGCCGCACAATGGCTCAGCGAAGGCGCAGCCCGCATCCCGGACGGCGTGGAAACCCGGACCGTCGTGGTGGTCAACGAGTCGTTCGCCGCCGGACTCATCGGTCTCGCCGAGCAGGCCGGTGCCGCAATGATCGTCGTCGGTGGCACCAACGACGGCGTGTTGCGCCGCCACAGCCTCGGGACCGTCAGCACCGAGTTGCTGCATTCCTCGCCGCTCCCGGTCGCGCTCGCCCCGCGCAGTTACGCCGATCGTGAGAACGTCAGCCTCGACATGATCACTGTCGCCGTGCCCGTGAAGCAATCGGCCGCCAACCCGTTGCCGTTCGCACTCGAACTGGCCGAACTCGGACGCCTCGACCTCCGGTTGCTCTCCCTCGTCTCCCTGGATTCACCCTTCGACGACGACTCAGCCCGTGCCGCGCGCGCCCACCAGGTCTCGGTGGCGAAAGAGCTGCTGGAAGCGACCAAGGCATCGGTGGACACCGATCTCGACGTCGACGTGGTCGTCGCCGACGGCTCGACGCTCGACGAAGCCCTGGACAATCTGACGTGGGACCAGAACGACCTGGTGGCCGTGGGCTCAGGGCATCTCGGCGCAGACAAGCGTGTCTTCCTGGGGAGCACCGCCGCTCGCATCCTGCGCTGGACCACCGCACCGGTCATCGTCACCCCAAAGGATTGAACCCCCAAAGGATTGAACGCCTGCTGAGGAGTCATCGACCACCCGCCGACGTCGTCGGCGATCGTGGCGGCGGGAAGGTGGGTCGGGGCCAGTGGCCAGGATCGGGCCCCTGACGGTGGTCCTCCGGGTATGTCCCGGAAGCGGACGCTGACGGGCCCGATCTCAGTCACCGCTTGTCGGCCGTCGCGTTCCGCCGGTGGCGACACCAGGAACACGCGCCCACAAAAAGTCGGGGAAGAAACTTCGTCCCCGACCATTGGTGTCCTCCCCCAGAACTTTCTAGCGGACGACTACGAACCCCGGGGAAGAAGTTCTTCCCCGTCTACTTTCAGTGAGCCCGACGCTGACACATTTTCCCAGTTCAGAGCATTGGTCACCTAACTCTTCGGATCAGCGACCGACCCGCCGACGTCGTCGGCGATCGTGGAAGCGGGAAGAGCCGGAGGCGTCCGAAGCGGTCCATCTCAGGTGCCACCGAGGGCATATTGCCCTCGGAGACACGTCACGGCGACCGCTTCAGACGCCACCTGCTGCGGCGAGCCGGTGAGACCACAGGAACACGCCGCTAACCCCGTTGGATGTCTGTACGCCTCAGCCCGGCCACGCGCACTGCGCATTTGACTGGGCTCCCAGGTACAGTTTTCCGCAGTTCAGGACGCCGAAGGCAGTACTCTTCGGATCAGCTGTCGAAGCCGAGTCCGACCTTGTCCATCGCCGTCAGCCACAGTCCCCGGGCGCCCGCGCGCCGCTCGCTGCGCGCGAGCTGATGTCGGGTGACCGTGATGCCCAGCCAGCGCAGCGGCTCGGGTGGGAACGGAATCGGCTTGGAGCGCACCATCTTCAGCCGGGTACGTTCGGTGTCGAGACCGTCCACCAAGTCGAGCGCGGAGGCCGCCGCGAAGTGCGAGGCACCGACACCGAGCCCGGTGAATCCCACTGCGGTGACAACCCGACCGCCGTAAGACCGATCCCAGAACGCGCAGAACCGGGAACTGGTGTCGATGACGCCGCCCCAGGTGTGCGTGGCCTTGACGCCTGCGAGTTGCGGGAAGAACTGGAGTAGGTGCTCGGCGAGCAGCGCGAACTCTCCGGCGTCGTACTCGTGGCGCCTCGACCGACCAGATCCGAAGTGATACAGGGCATCCCAACCGCCGAACAAGATGCGGTCGTCTGCGGTGAGCCGAAAGTAGTGAAAGCGCGGCCCACTGTCGGCCAGACCCTCGCGTCCGGCCCAGCCGAGCGAGGCCCGCTGATCGGCGCTCAGCGGTTCGGTCATCAGTGCGTAGTCCCACACCGGCACCGTGTACAGGCGCAGACGACGGACGAGTGACGGACTCGCGGAGGTGGCCAGCACCACTTTGTCGGCCGCGACGGAGCCGAAGGCAGTGTCGGCCCGCATCCGACCAGCGTCGTCGGCGAGTGCGGTGACCTCGGTGCCCTCGAAGATCTGCACGCCGAGGCGTTCGGCGGCCCGGGCCAGACCCCAGGCGAGCTTCGCCGGATCGAGCATGATCACCTCGGGGTCGAAGGCTGCGCCGCGGACCATCGGCGAATGGACCCGCTCGCGCGCGTCAGACTCGTCGAGCAGAGACAGTTGCTGACCCAGAAGTGTTGCCTGGTCGGCCATCTCGGCGAGGCCCTCGATCTGCCAGTCGAAGTTCGCGATGTCGAGTTCGCCGGTCCGCTCGGCGTCGGCGTCGATGCCGAGTCTGTCCAGAGCCGCTTCGATCTCGTCGAGTGTCGCACTGCCGAGTTGGCTCAGGCGGGTCATCTCGTCGGGAAAGCGGGTGAGCCCGTTGCCGATCCCGTGGGTGAGGCTTGCCGAGCAGAATCCGCCGTTGCGGCCGGATGCGTGTTCGGCGATCCGGTCGCGCTCCACCAGCACGACGCGGCGTCCGGGATCACGTTCGGCCGCGGTGACCGCGGTCCACAAACCGGTGAATCCACCTCCGACCACCAGCAGATCCGCATCCGCCATGCCGGTCAGACGGGGGCGTGCAGCGGGGCGATCGGGGCGATCGAGCCAAAACGGGGCCGAGGACGCCTGCGCGACCATCTCGATCGCTTCGGGTCCGGCAGTGGCGGCCCAGGTCATCAGCTGGTCCTCGTGGGGTCTGCGAAAACCGTCCTGTGCCAGTTCTTTTCGGCTTTGCCGGTGATATCGCTCATGACGTGCTTGATGGCGAGGTACTCATCGAGTGAGTAGGTCGACATGTCTTTGCCGAAGCCGGAGGCCCCCACGCCGCCGTGCGGCATCTCGCTGATGATGGGAATGTGGTCGTTGATCCACACGCAGCCCGCATGGATCTCTCGAGACGCTCGCCCGGCCCGGTAGACGTCCCTGGTCCACGCCGAGGCCGCGAGCCCGTACACCGTGTCGTTGGCCCGGCGGATGGCATCGTCGTCGTCGGTGAACGACGAAACGGTCAACACCGGACCGAAGACCTCGTCTCGATAGATCTCCGAATGCTCGTCGACATCGGCGACGAGGGTGGGTGGGTAAAACGCCCCGGGTCCGGCGGGTACCTCGCCGCCGACGACGATCCGTGCCCCCGCAGCGCGGGCACGATCGACCATCCCGGCGACCTTGTCCCGATGCGCCCGGGAGACCAGTGAGCCGAGATCGGTTGCAGCCGAGCGCGGATCGCCCATCACCACCGACGACATCACGTCGGCGACCCCTGCCACGAAGTCGTCGTAGAGTTCGGGCGCGACAATCGCTCGGGTGGCGGCCGTGCAATCCTGTCCGGCATTGATCAGCGACCCGGCCACCGCGCCCTGCACGGCAGCGTCGAGGTCGGCATCGTCGAAGACCACGAACGGCGCCTTGCCGCCGAGTTCGAGTTGGACACGGGTACCGTTGGCCGCCGCCTGCGACATGACCGCTCGGCCCACCCCGGTCGACCCCGTGAAGGTGACCATGTCCACGCCCCGATGTCCCGCGAGTTCCGCGCCCACCTCGATGCCGGTGCCGACGACGACGTTGAACACGCCGTCGGGCAGGCCCGACTCAGTGGCCAGCCGGGCCAGGGTGAGCGTGGTGAGGGGCGTCAACTCGGCAGGCTTGAGGACCACCGCACAACCGGCGGCGAGCGCGGGCAAGACCTTCCAGACAGCCATCTGCAGCGGATAGTTCCACGGCGTGATGGACCCGACCACGCCCATCGGTTCACGCCGGATCGACGACGTGTGGTCTGGCGAGTACTCCGCGGTGGCCTTCCCCTCGAGATTGCGCGCCGCCCCGGCGAAGAAGCGGGCGTTGTCCACACTGCCGGGCACGTCGAACTCGCGGGCAAGCCGAACTGCCTTGCCGGTCTGCGCCACTTCCTCCTGCGCAAGATCCTCCGCCGCGGCGTCGATCGCATCGGCGAAGGCGGCGAGAACACTCGACCGCTCCGCCGGTGTCGTTGTCCCCCATGACTTCTGCGCGAGCCTCGCGGCGGCGACTGCGGCGTCGACCTCGGCGATCGTGGCATGCCGTAGTTCCGCGACCGGCGTGTCGGTGGCAGGATCGACAACGACGTGGCGTTCACCCGATCCCTCGACCGACTCACCCGCAATCCAGCACGCCTTCGTCCTCAGCACGTGCGCGATTCTACCCGGCTCTCTGCGTATTCGACACGTTAGGGCAAGATTTTCGGATGAAATCGTCGGTGAAAGTTGCGCCAAACCACGAAATCCGTCACGGTAGAGCTGTGGCCGAGACAACCAACACGCCCTTGGACGACACTGCCAAGCGCATCATCGAGTTGCTGCAGGCCGACGGGCGCAGCTCGTATGCCTCCATCGGCAAGGAGATCGGGCTGTCCGAGGCTGCCGTCCGCAATCGGGTCCAGAAACTCAGCGACTCCGGATTGCTGCAGATCGTGGCCGTCACCGACCCGCTGAAGCTCGGCTTCGCTCGTCAGGCCCTCATCGGAATCCGGTGCGCGGGCGACACTCAGGCCGTCGCGACGGCACTGGCCGAACACGCGGAGATCGACTACGTCGTCCTCACGGCCGGTTCGTTCGACATCTTGATCGAGGTGGTCTGCGAAGACGACGACCACCTGCTGACCATCCTGAACCAGAAGGTCCGCGCCCACCCCGGGGTCACCAGCACCGAGACCCTCGTCTACCTGAAACTCGTCAAACAGCAATACAATTGGGGAACCCGATGACCGCAGCAACACATCAGTCACTCGGTGAGCGCAGCGCCGCCCACCTGTGGGGCCACTTCGCCCGGCACGGCGAAGGAATCGCACCGCCGGTGATCACGCGCGGCGAGGGCGTCCGGATCTTCGACGATCGCGGCCGCAGCTACCTCGACGGACTGGCCGGCCTGTTCGTCGTACAGGCCGGACACGGCCGCGAGGAACTTGCGCAGGCTGCCGCCGCTCAGGCTCGGGAACTGGCATTCTTCCCGCTCTGGTCGTACGCGACCCCACCCGCCATCGAGCTCGCCGAACGCCTCGCCGCGTATGCGCCCGGCGACCTCAACCGGGTGTTCTTCACCACCGGCGGCGGCGAAGCCGTGGAATCGGCCTGGAAGCTGGCCAAACAGTACTTCAAGCTGAGCGGCAAACCCCTCAAGCACAAGGTGATCTCGCGCGCGGTCGCCTATCACGGCACCCCGCAGGGCGCACTGGCCATCACCGGCGTGCCCGCGCTCAAGCAGATGTTCGAGCCCCTGACCCCGGGTGGTTTCCGGGTTCCCAACACCAACATCTACCGCGCCCCCACCGACGAACTCGCCGCCGACCCGAAGAAGTTCGGTCGCTGGGCGGCCGATCGCATCGCCGAGGCGATCGAGTTCGAGGGACCCGACACCGTCGCCGCGGTGTTCCTGGAACCGGTGCAGAACGCCGGTGGCTGTTTCCCGCCACCGCCGGGCTACTTCGAACGGGTTCGCGAGATCTGCGACGAGTACGACGTGTTGCTGGTCTCCGACGAGGTGATCTGCGCGTTCGGACGGATCGGATCGATGTTTGCGTGCGACGACTTCGGTTACGTACCCGACATCATCACCTGCGCGAAAGGCATGACCTCGGGGTACTCACCGATCGGCGCGATGATCGCGAGTGATCGACTGTTCGAGCCGTTCAACGACGGGTCGACGACCTTCCCCCACGGATACACCTTCGGTGGCCATCCGGTGTCCGCCGCGGTCGCGCTCGCCAACCTCGACATCTTCGAACGCGAGGGGCTCAACGATCATGTGAAGACGCAGGCACCCGCATTCCGTGCGACGCTCGAGAAGCTGCACGACCTGCCGATCGTCGGCGATGTGCGTGGCGAGGGCTTCTTCCACGCCATCGAACTCGTCAAGGACAAGACCACCAGGGAGAGCTTCAACGCAGCCGAATCCGAGCGCATCCTGCGTGGTTTCCTGTCCAGCGCGCTGTTCGACGCGGGCCTCTACTGTCGGGCCGATGACCGCGGCGACCCGGTGGTTCAGCTCGCGCCACCGCTGATCGCCGGACAGGCAGAGTTCGACGAGATGGAACAGATCCTGCGGTCGGTTCTCACCGAGGCATACACGCTGCTCTGACTCCTCGCGTCGCTGTGACCTCCGGCATCATCGCTGGTAACGTCCTCGGCGATGAAGTCGGGGTGGACGCATCGCGCGAAGCGAATTGTTGCGGTGACCGGGCTGGTCGCCGCCATCGCCGTGCCGGGAGTTCTCCCGGGCTCGGCCCATGCCGCACCGCCCACGCCGGTAACCGACCACTGCCCACACAAGGTGAAGACGCCACCTGCGGTCGACGCTTCGGAGGTCGTACAGCCCGGCGCCACCACCCCGCCGCCGCTGCCCGTACCCAAGCCCGCTGTCGGAGGCGAACGGCTCGCCGGATGCGGGCTGGTCGCCGACCCGGCCGCGGGGCCCGTCCCGCCCGGGCTGACGTCGGCCGGATGGCTCGTCGCCGACCTCGAATCCGGTCACGTCATCGCCGCCAAAGACCCGCACGGCCGCTACCGTCCGGCGTCGACCATCAAGGTGCTGCTCGCACTCGTCGCCCTGCGTGACCTCGACCTCGACGCCGTGGTCGAGCCGACGGTCGAGGACTGGAGTACCGAGGGCGATTCGTGCGGGATGGGCCCCGGCGGTCACTACACCACGCGCGACCTGCTCACCGGACTGCTCATGGTGTCCGGGAACGATTGCGCAAACGCACTGGCCCGATCACTCGGTGGACGTGAGCAGGCGCTGACGAAGATGAACGAGTTGGCCGCGTCACTGGGCGCACACGACACACGGGCGGCGAGCCCGTCGGGCCTCGATGCTGCCGGCATGTCGACCTCCCCCTACGATTTGGCCCTGCTGTATCGGCAAGCCATGCGGAACAACACCTTTCGCGAGATGATCGCCAAGCCGACCTACCGGTTCCCCGGATACCCACCTCGGCCCGACATCCCCGGCGACAAGCCCCACCCCGCCTACGACATGTACACCACCAATCACCTTCTCCTCGAAGGTTATCCAGGCGCGCTGGGCGGCAAGACCGGCTACACCGACGATGCGTTGAAGACCTTTGTCGGGGCGGTGCAACGCAACGGGCGCACACTGGTCATCGTGCAGATGTACGGCCTGTCGGTGGGCGGCAGCATGTACTGGGATCAGGCGAAGTCCTTGCTCGACTATGGTTTTCGCGCAGCGCCCACCGTGTCGGTGGGCTCGCTCGTCGAGGCGACACCTGCCCCGGCCGCGTCGACCCCGGCCGCCCGACCCGAGGTGACGCAGCGCGCCGGTCCGTCGTCGGACAGCACGGGTTCGACCTCCGTGCAAGTCCTCATCGGACTCGTCGCCGCGCTCGCGGCGGTTGTCCTGCTCCTACTCGGTCTCCGATTCTTCGGGTCGAAGCGCTGACGCACGTGCTCAGTCACGTCGCATGATCCACCCGAGCACCGCACTCGCCGCCGCTCCCGCGCCGACCGCAGCCGCGATCACGCCGGGCTTCGGGACCGGATTGACCTGTGTGGTCGGGGAAATCACCACCGGCGGCAGGGTCTCTTCTTCCTCGTCGACCTGGAACTCGCTGTTGATCGGGTCGGTCGCGCACCACGCCGAGGCGTACAGAACGATCCGCGAGGCGAGGTAGGCGAAGACCATGACGCCGAGGATCGGGCCGAACGCGACACCGGCGGGGCTACTCAGGACCGATTTGAGGTAGAGGCCGCCAAGGGATTTCACGATCTCGAAGGCGATGGCGGTGACCAGACCTGCTTTCATCGCGTTGACAAAGGGCAACGGCACCAACGGAAGTCGTGCGAGGATGAAGGTGAACAGCAGCCACGACGCGAACACCGACACCAGGATCGAGACCCCCCGCACCACGGTGGGTGCCCACGACGCGTCGTCGAGCCCCACCCACGACAACACCTTCGTCGTCAGCCCACTGTTGCCGAGCGTGGTCAGTGCCATGGTCGCGGCGAACGCGAGTCCGAGCAGAACGAAGGTGAGCAGGTCCCACACCTTGGACATCACTGCGTTGCGTTCGACACGGCCTCCGTACATCTCCGTGAACGCCACGCGCACACCGGAAATCCATCCGATGCCGGTGAACGCGGCGCCGATCAGGCCGACGATGCCGACGGTAGCCCGGGAGTCGATGGCCGAGTTGATGACGTCGTTCACCTGGTCGCCGGCCTTGCCCGGAACGGCATCGACCACCGCGTCCTGAAGTCGCTCGAGCAACTCGGGCTGGTTGACCAGTACAACGGCGGCGAGAGCGAACACCACCATCGTGATCGGGACGAGGGCGAGGATGCCGTTGAAACTGATCGCGGCGGCGTAGACGTTGCCGCGTCGATCGTTGTACCGCTCGACGGTCGCGACGAGATGCTCGATCCACGGCCACCGCTTCCGAGCCGCCGCAAAGGCGGCTTTGGCTTTGTCGACCAGCGATGGCTCGGACTTCTCAGCCGGTTGCGACTTCTCGGCGTGTTGGGCCTTCGCTGGGGACTCGATCGATGACGTCATCGGTGCCGCCTTCCGGGTCGGTGCTGCACTGTCCCGCTATCCCCCGACCCGCGGCGGTCACCGCCTGCTAGATGCTCACCGCGCGTTCGGGGCCAGGAACCCCACTTTGTCATACACGTCGGCCAGCGTCCGGGAAGCCACTTCACGCGCACGGGCAGCGCCCTGCGCGAGGATGCCGTCGAGGTAGGTCTCGTCGGCCAGGATCTCCGACACCCGGCCACGCAGCGGGGTGACGAACTCGGCGAGCACCTCGGCGGTGTCGACCTTGAGATCGCCGTAACGCTTGCCCTCGTACTTTGCGACGAGGTCGTCGACGCCGACGCCCGACAATGCCGATTGGATGGTGAGCAGGTTGCTGACGCCCGGCTTCTCCTGAGGATCAAACGTCACCTCCGACCCGGTGTCGGTCACGGCCGAGCGAATCTTCTTGGCCGATGCCTTCGGATCGTCCAGAAGTTTGATCAAGCCCTTGTCGGTGTCGGCGGACTTGCTCATCTTGGCCGTCGGGTTCTGCAGGTCGTAGATCTTGGCGAACTCTTTGACGATGGAGACCTCGGGTACGCGGAAAGCCTTGCCGAATCGCTTGTTGAAACGTTGTGCCAGATCGCGGGTGAGCTCGAGGTGCTGGCGCTGATCCTCACCGACCGGCACCTGATCGACCTGGAATGCCAGGATGTCGGCCGCCTGCAGGATCGGGTACGTGAACAGGCCGACGCCGGCAGCTTCGGTTCCCTGCTTGGCGGACTTGTCCTTGAACTGCGTCATCCGGCTGGCCTCACCGAACCCGGTGATGCACGACAGGACCCAAGTGAGTTGTGCGATCTCCGGTACGTGGGATTGCACGTAGATCGTCGCCCTGCCCGGATCGACGCCGACCGCCAAGAGCTGTGCGACGCTGACGCGAGTCCGTTCCCGCAGCTGCGCGGGGTCCTGCGGAACGGTGATCGCGTGCATGTCCGGGATGAAGTAGAAGGCGTCGAACTCCTCCTGCAACTCGACCCACTGCTTCACCGCGCCCAGGTAATTCCCCAGATGGAAGGAATCACTGGTCGGCTGAATGCCGGAGAGCACCCGGCGCCGCGGCGTCGAATCAACGGAATCGCTGGTCATGGGTCCAGTCTCTCAGACGGTGTCACTCGAATTTCACGGTGACCGGTGCATGGTCGGACCACCGCAGGTCGTAGGCGGCGGCACGGTCCACCGCACCCTTCACGGCCCGCGACGCCAAGGACTTGTTGGCCAGCGGGTAGTCGATGCGCCACCCGGAGTCGTTGTCGAACGCCTTGCCCCGCCACGACCACCACGAGTACGGGCCGGCGTCGTCGGGATACAGCTCGCGCATCACGTCGTACCAGCCGGATGCGAGCAGATTGCCGACCCATTCCCGTTCGTGCGGAAGGAAACCCGGGTTCTTGAGGTTGCCCTTCCAGTTCTTGATGTCTGCCTCGGCATGGGCGATGTTCCAGTCGCCGCCGACCACGACGTGGCGTCGGCGACGCACCAGCCGGCCCAGATGATCGGCGAAATCCGTCATGAAGCGGACCTTCTCGTCGTGCTTGGCGATGTCCTTGGGGTCCGACGTCAGTGCGGCGCCCTTGGGAAGGTACAGACTCGCCGCCGTGAGAGGTCCGATGGGGGTGTCGAGGTCGACTTCGAGGTAGCGGCCTGTCGGGTCGAATTCGTCGCTGCCGCACCCGACCCGGACGGCGGCCGGCGCGCCGCGCGTGAGCACTCCGACACCGGCGTGGCCCTTCACCACCGACTCACTCATGACGAGCTGCCAGCCCTGCTCGAGCACCGGTGCCAGCACGTCGAGCGCCTGATCCTCGGATGCACGGATCTCCTGCAGCAGCACGACGTCGGACTCGGTCTCGGCCAGCCACGCGGACAGGCCGCGATTGGCCTCCGACCGCTGTTTCGTCGCGGCGCGGATGCCGTTGACATTGACGGTGGAAATCGTGATCGACACGGTGACCGAGCCTACGGGTGGCCACCGACAGGACGCCGGTCAGGACTGCAATAGGTAAGGCAACCCTTGTGGAAAGCCAGAAATTATGCAACCCTTTCCTAACCCAGCCCCGAAGTGAGTTCCCATGTTCGTTTGCATTTGCCGCGCAGTCACCGTCGACGAGGTTCATCAGCACGTCGATGACGGCGCCATCACAGCCGACGCGATCGGCGAGCGATGCGGAGCAGGCGAAGGATGCGGCACTTGCATCGACAAGCTGAACGCGATTCTCGGCGAAAGGATGTCCACAACCAGCGCAGCCTAACCTCAATACGGCACAACGGATTTCACACCTTCACGCGATCAGCGGCGTGAGGGATTTTGGCGTGTTACGTTCGTTCCACACCCCTGGGCGAACGGAGGCTGCCATGCGTGGCGATGACGAGGTCATTGCGTTGCTCAACGAGCAACTCACCAGCGAACTGACTGCTATCAACCAGTACTTCTTGCACGCCAAGATGCAGGCCAACTGGGGCCTGACCGAACTGGCGTCGACGACACGTGCCGAATCCATCGAGGAGATGACGCACGCCGAGATCCTGACCGACCGCATCCTCTTCCTGGAGGGGCTGCCGAACTACCAGAAGCTGCTTCCGCTGCGGATCGGCCAGACACTCAAGGAACAGTTCGAGTCGGACCTCGCGATCGAGATCGAGGTGGTCGAGAGGCTCAAGCCGGGCATCAAGATGTGCCGCGACAAGGGCGACATCACCAGCGCCAAGCTGTTCGAGGAGATCCTCAAGGACGAGGAACATCACATCGACTACTTGGAGACCCAACTCGAACTGCTCGAGCGTCTCGGTGAGCCGCTCTACATCTCCAAGTCGGTCGCGACCCCGCCGACTGTCGGCTGACGGCCACTCGAGAAGCGCGCTTGTAGCAGCGCCAGACCCAGCACGAGCATCCCCGCGATCGCGAGGAACACGCCGAGCACCGACGGCGCGCGGTAGCCGTAGCCTGCCCCGATCACCACTCCGCCGAGGAAGGCGCCCGCCGCGTTGGCGATGTTGAGCGCCGAGTGATTCAGTGCGGCTGCGAGAGTCTGCGCGTCGTCGGCGACGTCCATCAGGCGCGTCTGCAGCGCCGGGATCATCGCGGTTGCGGACACACCGACGACGAAGGTCAATATGAGTGCAGCCCAAGGATTCTGGGCCAACGCCGCGAACAGTCCGAGCGCGACCGCGGTCATGATCAGACCACCGAGAATGCTGAGGGTGACGTTACGGTCGGCGGCGGCGCCACCGAGGACGTTGCCGACGATCATGCCGATGCCGAACAGCATCAACGCGAGCGGCACGAGCGACACCGACAGCCCGGTCAACGTGGTCAGCGTGGAGTTGAGATAGCTGTAGAAGGCGAACATGCCGCCGAATCCGACGACGCCGATCGCCAGCGTGAACCACACCTGCGCGCGACACAGGGCGCCGAGTTCGGTCATCGGATTGGTGACCCGCATGTCGCTCAACGACGGCAGGCTGCGGACCAACGCCGCGATCGTGGCTAGCCCGATCACCACCACGATGGCGAAAGCACTACGCCACCCGAAGGTCTCGCCCAGCCACGTCGCAGCGGGAACGCCGAGGACGTTGGCGACCGAGAGTCCGAGCATCACCTGCCCGACCGCCTTGGCGCGGTGTCGGGGGCCGGCAAGGTGTGCAGCGACGAGCGCGGCGACTCCGAAGTAGGCGCCGTGCGGTAGTCCCGCCACGAATCGGGCGACGATCAGTAGGCCGTAGCTGGGTGCCAACACGGTCGCCAGGTTTCCGACGGTGAAGGCGGTCATCAGGGCGATCAGCAGCGTGCGACGCGACATGCGTGCGGTCAGTGCCGCGATCAGAGGCGCACCCACGACGACGCCGAGCGCGTAGGCGGAGATGACGTAGGCGGCGGTGGGTTCGCTGACCTCGAGCGACTCGGCGATGTTGGGCAGCAGCCCCATGGCCACGAACTCGGTGGTGCCGATCCCGAAGCCACCCAGCGCGAGCGCGATGATCGCCCACCGACGCACGGTCGACGAGGTGTCGGCTGCTACCGGGCTCTGCGAGCGCTGATCGAGGGTTTGCTGACCGGGGGCGATCTGAGACATGCTCCAAGCCAACGACGCGCACAGCCCGCACGATTCCCCGACCACGCGTGAATTCCTTCACACGTTGACCGTGCGCTCGTCAGCCGATTCTGGGCGGTGGAGCCATCCAGGTGCCGTTGGTGGCGTGCCTCCATGGGTCGCTGGCCATCGGCTGGTCGGCGTCGGGTCCGTAGCGGGTGTGACGCAGGCTGAATCGGAACACACTCAGCACGAGCGTCGGGATCAGCGCGTTGTCTGGTGGACGCACCGAGTCACAGATGGGGTCTCCGACGATGCAGACTTCGACTACGCGGCTTGTGAGTCGCCCAAACCCGCCGGGACGAGAACCGGTCATGGTGAGGCCGTTGTACACCGTCGTGTTCGGGAACAGGGTCTCCACGCCGGCACCCTTCACACCGGGAACCGGGTCACGGCGGGGGTCTGCGTACAGTTCGACGCGCAGTTTGTCGGCCGGGAGCCTGAGTGTCACCGGACCCTTCGGCGTCTGGATCGGACGTGCGTTACCGGCAGCAGAAACCACATCGCCGACGATGCGCGATCCCTGCGAGAAAGCCACCAGCGCAAGAGGTTTGGAAGGGCAGGCGCGCACCCACCAATCGAGCAACCGGGCCAGACGCGGCACGGCCAGCCGCACGTTGTCGTCGTAGGACGACGCCCCCAGCGGCCAGATGGTCGCCGGATAGACCAACGTGTGAGCCCGATATCCCATGCGCTGATAGCGCGCCACCGCGGGCGTCGTGTCGGGCGGCGGGTCGTCGTTGGTGCCGTTGACCACGACGACGAGCCCCTTCCCGGCGCACGCGTCGCTCGGACGAGCCTGAGCCGACGCAGTCGTGAGCAGAGCGGCGAGCATTGCTGTCAACAGCACGACGATCGTTGCTGATCTGGTTGTCATGCGGTCCCCCGACCTTGTGTTTCTACTTCTCAGCTGTCGTCTGAGTCGTCGCCGCCAGAAGGCGCGTTGCCGTTGCCGGACGGTGTGTTGCCGTCGTTCTTCTTCTCGCCGTCCTTCTTCTCGCCGTCCTTCTTGTCGCCGCCATCGTTGTCGGTGACGTTCTGATCGGGATCGGCACCCGCCTCGCCGTCCGGCTCGCCGCCCTCGCCAGCGGGAGGTGTCTGCCCGCCCGGGTTACCGGCGTTCTCATTGCCGGGTCCTGGCGTGCCAGGGTTCTGGTTCTCGGGGTCCGGGGCGCCTGGGTCGCCCTCACCGTTGCCTTCGGGGCCGGGAGTGGGATTGACCACCGGCTGGTTCGATTGCGGAACAACAGGATCGTTCTTCTTTGCGCCCTCGTCGTCGCCATTCGGCGGGTTGCCAGTGTCATCGCCGGCAGGGGGAACAACAGACTCGTCAGGCGTTGTTTGGCGAAGCGCAGTCACCTGCTGCCCCTCGTCGGCAGCTTCATCGTCCACTGGCTCTCCGGATGTGTCAGCCAGGCTGTACAAGGCGTTGACCGCGTTAGTCACCTGCAGGGTGCTCGCAGTGTGGTTTGGCGGCTGGATGTACGGCGTCGGCGCGACGATGTCGAGCCCCGACCAGTAGCGAACGACGTTCACGGGATATAGCGCGATGCTCACCACGCTTTTCGCGAACTCTTCGACGCCACGCTTGATCAGCGCAGGCTGCAGACCCACGATGCCGTCGATGATGTCGGTGACGACGAACAGGCTGGGCAAGTACGCACCGTAGCCAAGCTTCGGTAGTGGCGGCAGTAGGCCGCCCACGAGTCGGGTGAGATCGCCGAAATGCGCGAGTTCAAGACCGAACGGGATGTCGAGGGTCGGCCGATCTTTGAGGAAGTCTGGCACCGTGATCGAGCTGAGTCCGATCGCGTTCGCCCCCTGCTGGATCAGCTCGACGAACGCGGAGTCGGCCGAGACACGGCAGATGTTGTCTTCACAGACAATCGTGCGCCCGGTCGTCCACTCGCCACTGTCATCTTTCCCAAGGTTTGGGTCCAGGTACATCTGGTACGGGTACAGCCCGTGCTTCGTGAAGTAGCCGAGTAGGCCGTCGATGGCACCGATCGGGTCGTAGAGCGGATCGGGCAGATCGCAGATGGGATCGCCATCGACGCACACCGAGGTGACGTTGTCGTTTAGTTCGCCGAAGCCGGGGTCTTCGTCGTCGGTGCCGCGTGAGCCTTGCATCGTGAGACCAGGAATCACGCCGACCAGCGATAGCTCGATACCCCGACCTTCCTTGTTACCGGCCTGGCGAGGGTCTGAGTACAACTCACCTGTGATGGACGAGACCGGCTCACCGTCCTTATAGACGATGGCTCCGTTCTCGTCACGCACGTACTTGTCGATCACGACATCGTCGGTCAGATCATCGGGAGTTCCATTCACGTCTACGAGCCAGTACTCACCACCTTCGACGATGTCCCCGTCCTGATCGGCAGATGGCGAGTTGCCGATCTCCGCCAGGACATCTCCAGCGACTCGCGCTCCCTGTGAGTACCCAGCCACGACAATCGGCTTCCCCGGACAAGCCTGGCTGTAACTCGCGATTGCTGACTTGGTCGACGATCGCCCTTGCGAAACGCTGTCGTCGTATCCGGCCGCACCGAGCGGCCACAGCGTCGTCGGATAATCGGCGTAAATGACGTCGTATGGCTTCGACGCATGGGGTGTGTAGCCAGCCCAACCACTGGTGTACCTCTGCTCAACCCCGACCAGCGCCTTGGCATCAGGGTCATTGGTTCCGCCGACGATGACAACCGCACCATTCGAAGTGCATTCAGTAGCCCGCGCCTGCCCGACCACTCCCGGCAAGCAGTACGCAATCACCACCGCAAGCGCGGATACGAGCGCGACCAGCACGACGGCCGATCGGTGCGACACAGAGAAGTTGGATGAAGGGGATCCGGCTGCGGCGACGGGCCGATCAGACATTTGTTCCAGTCTTTCGTCCAACCCGGGACGCAGAGCGGGGGGGTTTCTGTCGAGACCCGGGGCTGAGATGATGTTAGATCCACGATCGCGAAACGCGAAGTATAAGTAGCAAAGCTAACGATCTCGAACTGGGCTTTTGGGATACGGATTCATGCAGTTCACCCGGTCGGACTACAGCCCTCCGAGGTTCGACCCACCCCGAGTAGGAGGGTTCTCTCGGACAGATCCGCGTGTTATATCCTTGACGCCAGGTCATGAGCATCAGCGCCAAGCCCCGGCTCGCTGATCGGCAACCCTCCAACCGCGGTGGGGTGCTCCGGGTGATGACCGGGTTGTGGGACCGCGAAAGCGACTCCCCGGCAAGCGCGGGTCCGAAGGTCGGACCCCAACAGGGTCAATTCCCTGCCGACCGTAGAAAGAGATCATTCCCCCATGTCTGACGTAGCCAACGACGGCCAGAATCCAGCGGACAACTGGAGCTTCGAGACCAAGCAGATCCACGCCGGCCAGGGTCCCGACCCGGCGACCAACGCACGCGCACTGCCGATCTACCAGACCACGTCTTACACGTTCAACGACACCACCCACGCCGCCAACCTCTTCGGCCTCGCCGAACCCGGCAACATCTACACGCGCATCATGAATCCGACGCAGGATGCCGTCGAGCAGCGGATTGCCGCTCTCGAGGGTGGCGTCGCAGCTCTGCTGCTGGCGTCGGGTCAGGCCGCCGAGACCTACGCGATCCTCAACATCGTGGAGACCGGCGGACACGTGGTGTCGAGCCCGCGTCTGTACGGCGGCACCTACAACCTCTTCCACTACACCCTGCCCAAGCTGGGCATCGAGGTGAGCTTCGTCGACGATCCCGAGGATCTCGACTCGTGGCAGGCCGCCATCCGCGACAACACCCGCGCACTGTTCGGTGAGACCATCTCCAACCCGAACAACGAAATCCTCGACGTCGAAGGTATTTCCGAGGTCGCCCACCGCAACGGACTGCCCCTCATCGTCGACAACACCGTTGCCACGCCGTACCTGCTGAACCCGCTCGCCCACGGCGCCGACATCGTGGTGCACTCGGCCACCAAGTACATCGGCGGCCACGGCACCGCGATCGGTGGCGTGATCGTCGACGGCGGCACCTTCGACTGGCGCGTGCAGCGCGACGGTCAGGACCTGTTCCCCGGCTTCACCACCCCCGACCCCAGCTACCACGGCGCCGTGTTCGCCGACCTGGGCGCGCCCGCCTACGCACTCAAGGCACGCGTGCAGTGGTTGCGTGACACCGGTGCGGCCATCTCGCCGTTCAACGCCTTCCTGCTCGCGCAGGGACTCGAGACGCTGAGCCTGCGCATCGAGCGGCACGTGGCCAACGCCCAGCGCGTGGCGGAGTTCCTCAACGACCACGCGCAGGTCGAGTCGGTCGCCTACGCCGGCCTGACCAGCTCGGCCTGGTACGAGCGCGGCCAGAAGCTGCTCCCCAAGGGCCAGGGCGCGATCATCGGCTTCGAGATCGCCGGCGGCGTCGACGCGGGCAAGAAGTTCGTCGACGCGCTGACATTGCACAGCCACGTCGCCAACATCGGCGACGTGCGTTCGCTGGTCATCCATCCGGCGTCGACGACGCACAGCCAACTCGTCCCCGACGAACAACTGGCCGCCGGCGTCACCCCGGGCCTCGTGCGGCTCGCGGTCGGCATCGAGGGTATCGACGACATCCTCGCCGACCTCGAAACCGGATTCGCGGCAGCGAAGTAACGACAGACAGGAGTGTGACAGCGGTGTCGGTGAGCATCGACCGGCGGACGGAACAAGCCGATCAGCCCGACTGGGAGAACGCCCCAGACGGGCAGCTGATCAGTGTCCCGGTCGGGTCGATACCGCTGGACAGCGGCGAGCAGATCGACAACGTCACCCTGGCGTTCCAACGCTGGGGGACGTTGTCGCCGTCGCGCGACAACGTCATCCTCACTTTGCATGCACTGACCGGTGATTCGCATGTCACCGGCCCGGCCGACGCACATCACGCCTCCCCCGGATGGTGGGACGGACTGATCGGCCCCGGCTGCGCCATCGACACCGACGAGTGGTGCGTGATCTCGGCCAACGTTCTCGGCGGCTGCCGTGGATCCACCGGTCCCGCATCGCTCGACGCCGACGGGGTTCCGTGGGGTTCGCGCTTCCCCCAGATCAGCGTGCTCGACCAGGTCAGGGCCGAGGTCGCACTCATGGACCGACTCGGAATCCGCAGCGTCGGAGCGGTTCTCGGCGGTTCGATGGGAGGTGCGCGGGCTCTCGAGTGGGCAATCGAATACCCCGACAGAGTGCGCAGCGCACTGGTGCTCGCCGTCGGTGCACGAGCCACCGCCGACCAGATCGGCACGCAGACAACACAAATCGCCGCCATCAAGGCCGACCCGAACTGGCAGGGCGGTGACTACCACGCCACCGGTGCACAGCCGTTGACCGGCATGGGTATCGCGCGGCGCATCGCACATCTCACCTACCGCAGCGAGGTGGAACTCGACGAGCGGTTCGCGAATGCACCTCAGGGCGACGAAAACCCATTGGAGGGTGGACGTTACGCGATGCAGAGCTATCTCGAGCACCAAGCCGAGAAGCTCAAGGAACGATTCGATCCGGGCAGCTACGTCGTCCTCAGCGAAGTACTCAACCACCACGACGTCGGACGCGGACGCGGTGGCGTCACGGCAGCGCTCAACTCGTGTCAGGTGCCGACCATTGTCGGCGGCATCGACTCAGATCGCCTGTACCCGTTGCGGTTACAGGTCGAACTCGCCGAGGAACTCGGCAACTGCGTCGGCGGGCTGCAGGTCCTCCGCTCCGACAAGGGGCACGACGGCTTCCTCACCGAGTTCGACGCTATCAGCGACCTGCTCAAGCAGACGGTGAACCTCGCGCGCACCTGAGCCGACCGCCTGAGAGGTGAGGGGCCCTTCCGCTCCCTGAGGTGCTCGAGGCGCTAGCCGAGAGCCTCGAAGGGCAAGTGAGACAGAGTGCTTCGACGACCAAGGAGCGACGGTCACCAGGCCTTCGAGGTCCTCGCTAGCGCTCGTCGCACCTCAGGCAGCGATAGAAAGCGCCAGCAGCGGCGGCGGGCGGCCTCGACGCTCGTACATAGCCGGCGGAAGGGAAGCTCAGCGCGCGGGAGTGGTACTCGGTGTGGTCGGCCCGGTAGGAGGCGTCGCCGATCGACTCGGCGCCTGACGCAGCGGCGACACCGGCGGAGGGGGCGGCGTCTTGGTCGTCTGGGGCAGAATCCCCGGCGGGAGCAGGCCCGGCGGTATGGTCGGCGGGGTACTCTTCGGCGGAAATGGCAACGAGGGCAACGGGAACGGCGACAACGTGCGCGTGGTGGTCGACTGTGTGGTGGTCTGCGTCAGCTCGGTGGTAGCCCAGCCCGGCGGGTCGGTCACCCCGGGTTGGGTGTAGGTCGGCGGGGGCACCGGCACGAACGTCGTCGGCAGGGTGGTGGTCGTGGTCAGTGTGCGCTCGGTGGTCGCCGGCATCGAGGTCCCCACGGGTCGGCTGACGACCGAGGACGTCGCGGGTAGCGGCGTCGGCTCGGGCACATTGTTTCCGGTGAGCGACGAACTCACCGCGTAGATCGTCATCATGGCAGCTGCGAGAATCGCGCCTGCCACGGCAAGTGGTGTGGTGGACAGCCATTCGCGATCTCGGCGACCGCCGATGAACGCCAGCCGAGCGACGCCGACCCGGTTGTATTGCGCGAGGAGCGCGGCGCCCGTCGCCGAGGCCAGCTCTGGCGACGCCGGCCGGATGACCTCGAGGCCGGAGTCGTCGGCCATCCCCTCGATGACCGGCAGGTTCGCCAGACCACCGACGAGGACGACCGCCTCGGGCGCGCCCCCGTTCAAGGCTGCGTCGGAGATGTATTTGCCCAACACCTTTCGCGCCTTGTCGACCATGGGCGTGGCAGTACGTTCCACCGTCGACGCCGACAACGACAGTCGCCCTGAGCCGTCGGCAAGTGTCACCGACGACGCCCCGGGTTCGGCTGAGCCGTAAACGATTTCCTCTTTGGCCGTGCGGCACGCGCTCAACAGCGCACTCCGGCCGACCCGACCGCGCGGCACCTCGGTCCCCGCAGCGCCATCAGACACCGCGTCGGCGAGCGCCCGGTCGAGTTTCCGACCGCTCATCACCTCGGAGCGCGACAGGCCCGACACGCGGCCGTTGTGAGGGTCGACGGTGTACATGGACATCCCGGTGTCCCCGGCGTCGACCACCACCACCGAGCCGAAACGGTCGATCTGCCCGGTTTCGGACAGATAGGCCACCGTCGACTCCTCTTCGGGAACCAAGCGGACCTGTCGACGCTTTCCGCTGCCACGTGAGCGCAGGCGGCGTCGTTGGCTACCTGTCCGGGCGGTCACACCGATCGGGCCCACCCGCAGTTCCGCGTCGCGCGCCGCGGCGAGCATCAGATCGACGCCGGCGTTCACGCGGCCGGCGGTGTCGAGGCCGTCGCTCTCGTCGACGTCGATGACTCGTGACTCGACCTCGCTGCGACCCACGTCGTCGTGCGTGAGCAGGACGACGTGAATCATGCCACCACCCGCAGAGACGCCCATCGACGTCGATGCGCCGATCAAGTTCGGGTCTCGGCTCGTTGGCGAAGTGATACTGCTCCCCTGGTGGTCGGTTGCGCTCACCGCGGATCCTGTCGGTCGTCGAACTCGGCGACAGCACGCGGATAATGCCTGGTCGCGCGACCGGAACACACCCCAAGGTCACGCTCAGGTATCTATTGTAATCAATTCGTGCCCAACGAGTCGATCGACGTGGCCAGCCAGAGCATGAGACCGCCCACACTTGCCATGGCCACGACGTCGAAAGGTTTACCGCGAACCTGCAGCAATCCGGCCCGCGACGACGGGATGAGAGCCCGCAGTACGGCACCGACCAGCAATGCTGCGCCGAAGACAAAAGACCCTCGCCGCCAGCGGTCGAACAGGACGAGCAATGCCGCAGCAACCACGCCTGCCATGACGAGCAGGTACGGAATCTGGATGAGATACGAACGAATCCGCCGCGCATGCCGTAGCTGCTCGACGCGGGGGTCCGTCCGGGCGCTCATCGCCGGCCTGTCCCCTGCCCGGCGAGGATCGCCTCGGCCCGTTCCACGACGTTGACGAGGAGGAATGCGCGGGTCAGCGGTCCCACGCCACCGGGATTCGGGGAGACGAATCCGGCGACCTCCCAGACGTCGGGGTGGACGTCACCCACCAGGCCGGCGTCGGTGCGGCTGACGCCCACGTCGATCACTGCGGCACCCGGTTTGACCATGTCGGCGGTGATGAGGTGGCCGACACCTGCCGCGGCGATCACGATGTCGGCCCGCGACACCTCGGCGGCCAGGTCGCGGGTTCCCGTATGGCAGAGCGTCACCGTCGCATTCTCACTGCGCCGGGTCAGTAGCAGACCGATCGGCCGACCGATGGTCACTCCGCGGCCGACGACCGTCACGCGTGCGCCGGCGATCGGGATGTCGTAGCGGCGCAGCAGGTGGATCACGCCACGCGGAGTGCACGGCAGCGTCGACTCCTTACCGAGAACCAGGCGGCCCAGATTGATGGGGTGCAGGCCGTCGGCGTCCTTCTCGGGATCGATGCGCTCGAGGGCGGCGTTCTCATCGAGATGACGCGGCAGTGGCAGCTGCACGATGTATCCGGTGCACGTGGGATCGGCGTTGAGCTCGTCGATCGCCGCGTTGAGCTCGTCGGTGGTGGCATCCTCCGGCAGGTCCTTGCGGATCGATTCGACGCCGATCCGCGCGCAGTCGGCGTGCTTGCCCTTCACGTACGACTGTGACCCGGGATCATTGCCGACCAGGACCGTCCCCAGCCCGGGGAACACGCCTGCGGCCCGCAGCTTGTCGACCCGTTCGGACAGATCGGCAAAGATCTCGTCGCGGGTGGTCTTGCCATCGAGTCGTATCGCAGTCACGCCGGACATTCTTCCACCCCGAGCGCAGCACTATGGTCGGACGGGTGGCAGTCAACCTCGGAGCAGTGATGGCGGCTCGGTTGCGGATCGAGGGCCGGCTGCGTCGGACACCGATTCTCCGAGCGCCGATGGAGACCGTCAACGGCTCGGTCGAGGTGGCGTTCAAGCTCGAGTATCTGCAGCTCGGCGGATCCTTCAAGGCTCGCGGGAGTCTCAACGCCGTTCTCGCTGCCCGCGAATCGGGCTTGCTGTCGTCGGCCGGTGTGGTGGTCGCCTCGGGTGGCAACGCCGCGATCGGGGCGGCCTGGGCGGCGCGGCTGGTCGGCGCGTCGTGCACGGTCGTCGTGCCCGTCACCGCTCCGCAGGTCAAGGTCGACACGCTGCGTGCTCTCGGCGCGGACGTGCACCTCGTCGGCGATCGGTATGCGCAGGCCGCCGAGGCCGCGCACGCGATGGCAGACGATCGCGGCGCACTCAGACTCCATGCCTACGACCTTCCCGACATCGTCGCCGGTGCCGGCACCATCGAACTCGAGATCGCCGACGACCTCGACGGTCCGGTCACCACCGTCGCCTGCGTCGGCGGCGGCGGGCTGCTCGCGGGTCTGACAGCAGCCCTACGGCCCGGCGACCGGGTGATCGGGGTCGAGCCGGTCGGGGCGTCGTGCCTGCATCAGGCACTCGCTGCGGGAGTGCCGGTACCGACGGAACTCGACAGCGTCGCCGCCGATTCCCTCGGCGCCACCGAGGTGGGCGACATCTGCTGGGATCTGGTGTCCGGCAACCGGCAGGTGTCCAGCGTCATCGTCACCGACGACGACATCATCGCCGCACGTGCGCAACTGTGGCGCGACCACCGCATCCTCGTCGAACACGGCACGGCCTCGTCGGTCGCCGCGATCATGACCGGACAGGTTCGGCCACAAGAGGATTCGACGCTGTGTGTCGTGCTGTGCGGGGCGAACACGACGCTTGATCTCTGACACTCTCCAACGCTCAGCGATCTCCCAGAGTGCGTCGATGGCCTTGGCAGCTTCAGAGCGCAAAGTCGTTGGTGTCAGCGAGTTCCCGATCGAGGAACTCCCCAACGAGAAAGGCCAGTCAATGCCGACTCCCCAGCCGAAGAACAACAACCGTCAGCCCCAGCCGCCGGCACGGCGTCGTCGCCGTGTGCGCCGCTACGATTCGCGCAACCGCCGGTGGATCTGGACCTGGCAGTGACGCTCTTCTGACACCCGCATCTCTCTCCTTCGTGTGGCCCCGTCGAACCTTCGGCGGGGCCGCGCGGCATGACAGCCACTACCGGTGCGGGCTCCTACCGCTCCCTGAGGTGCGAGCTTGCGAGCCTCGAGGGGTCGTGGTGAGACAGGTTAATTGGGCGGCCAGATAGCGACGGTCACCAGGCCTTCGAGGCTCCTCGCTAGCGCTCGTCGCACCTCAGGCAGCGGAAGTTTTGGGCCCAGATTTATCCAGGCTCAGCCAGCGGGAGGAGGGCTCCGCGCATCTCGGCCGGCGGAGAGACGTAGATTCACCGGTACACGCTCGACACAAAGGATGGCCCGCTTGTTCCGCATCATGTTCTATCAGCCGTGCATCCCGCCGAACACGGGCAATGCCATCCGGTTGGCCGCCAACACCGGGTGCGAGCTGCATCTGATCGAGCCGCTCGGATTCACGATGACCGACGCCCAGGTCAAGCGGGCCGGGCTCGACTATCACGAGATGGCCACGGTGACAGTGCATCCCAATCTGATCACGGCGTGGACCACACTGAAGCCGGAACGCGTGTTCGCCTTCACCGCACATGCCGAACGCTTCCACACCGATGTCGACTACGCACCCGGCGACGTCCTGCTGTTCGGCCCCGAACCCACCGGCCTACCCGACGAGGTCCTCGCCGACCCGGAGATCACCGATCGCGTGCGGATCCCCATGCTGGCCGGACGCCGCTCCCACAACCTCGCCAACGCGGCGAGCATCGCGATATACGAGGCCTGGCGTCAGCACGGCTTTCGCGGAGCGATCTGAACTCCGGGCAACCCCAGAGTGAATTCTGTTGATCGAGAGCGTGATTGACACTCAGCCAACACGGAAGCGCTTGGTGCGGGCGGTTGCGCCGCCCACCAGTGCGACCTTGGTCTTGGGTACGCCGAGGTGCTTGGCGAGCAACTCCGCCACAGCCTTGTTCGCCCGGCCCTCCAGGGCCGGTTCGCGGACGTAGATGGTGACCGATCCGTCGGGCCCGGTCTCCACCAGCGGCCCCTTGCGGCTGTTCGGCTTCACCGTCACCACCACCTGCTGCGGCATAACTCCCCTTTCAGTGCCAATCCCTGGACCTCGTCCCCACACGAAGATCCATGCGCTGCAGTCGATCTGCAACCACAGTTACTGCACCCTCCGCATTTTGCACCTTGCCGCGGACGAGTAACGCCGACGCGGACTGCGCCAGCTCACGATATCTGGCCCACAGGCCCACCGAACAGACCACGTTGACCATCCCGGTCTCGTCCTCGAGATTGATGAACGTGACACCCGAAGCGGTTGCCGGTCGCTGCCGATGTGTCACTGCACCACCGACCACGACGCGAGAACCGTCCGGTACAGACAATAGCCTCTCGGCGGCGATCACTCCCATCGCCGCGAGTCGCGGGCGCAGGAACTGGGTCGGATACGACGTCGGTGTGATCCCGGTCGCCCATGCATCGGTCGCAGCCAGTTCGATATCGGACAAACCGGGCAGTGTGGGCGTCGCCGCAGCCGAGGCCAGCGGCAGCTGATCGTCGCGCACCGTTGCGGCGGCGCCCGCCTCCCACAACGCCTGACGTCTGCTGACCCCGAAGACGTCGAAAGCACCTGCACCGGCCAGCCCTTCGAGCTCCCGCGTCGTCAGCTCTGCCCGCCGCGACACATCGGTGATGTCGCGGTAGGGACCAGCCGTCCGCCCGGCGACTATGCGTTCGGCCACCTCGGTGCCCACACCACGCACACCGTCGAGTCCCAGACGCACCTCGAGCCCCTGATTCTCCAGCGTCGCGTAGGGCAGCGAGAGGTTGATGTCCGGACGATGAACCGTCACGCCGTGCCGTCGCGCGTCGGCGACCAGTGTTTGCGGCGAGTAGAACCCCATCGGCTGCGCCCGCAGCAACGCCGCGCAGAACGCCGCCGGATGGTGCAACTTGAACCACGACGAATAGAAGACGAGCGATGCGAAACTCTGCGAATGACTCTCCGGGAAGCCGAAATTGGCGAAGGCGGCCATCTTCTCATAGACGCGGTCGGCGACGTCGCCGGTGATGCCGTGTAATTCTCGCATACCGTCGTAGAACCGTCTGCGGAGCTGTTCCATCCGCTCCGGCGAGCGTTTGGAACCCATCGCCCGACGCAACTGGTCGGCCCCCGCGGCGTCGAACCCCGCGACGTCGACCGCCAACTGCATGAGCTGCTCCTGAAAGAGCGGTACCCCGAGAGTGCGCTCGAGCGCCTTGTTCATCGACGGATGCTCGACGGTGGGTTTCTCAAGTCCGTTGCGCCGCCGGATGTATGGGTGCACCGAGCCGCCCTGGATGGGGCCGGGGCGGATGAGTGCCACCTCCACCACCAGGTCGTAGAAGGTGCGTGGACGCAGCCGCGGGAGCGTGGCCATCTGGGCACGTGACTCCACCTGAAACACCCCGACAGAGTCTGCGCGACAAAGCATTTCGTACACGGCGGGTTCGGTCAGGTCCAGCTTGGCAAGATCGACCTCGATGCCCTTGTGTTCGGCGAGCAGATCGATCGCATAGTGCAGAGCCGACAGCATGCCCAGTCCGAGCAGATCGAATTTCACCAGCCCGATCGCGGCGCAATCATCCTTGTCCCATTGCAGGACGCTGCGATTCTCCATCCGAGCCCACTCGGTGGGACACACGTCGGCGATCGGACGGTCGCAGATCACCATGCCACCGGAATGGATGCCCAGATGCCTTGGCATACCGAGGATCTCACCGGCCAGTTCCGTCACATCGTCGGGGGCATCCTGTGGCGTCCGGCTCCACGCATCCTGCTGGCCGGTGCCATATCCGAGCGCGCGCGCCATGTCCCGGATCGCCGATTTACCCCGATAGGTGATGACATTGGCCACCTGGGCGCTGAAATCACGGCCGTAGCGCCGGTACACATACTGGATGGCCTCTTCACGACGGTCGGACTCGATGTCGACGTCGATGTCGGGAGGCCCGTCGCGCTCCGGTGAGAGGAACCGTTCGAACAGCAACTTGTTGGCCACCGGATCGACGTTGGTGATGCCCAGTGCGTAACAGACGGCAGAGTTCGCGGCACTCCCCCGACCCTGACACAGGATGTCGTTGTCCTTGCAGAAGTCGACGATGTCGGCGACGACGAGGAAGTAGCCGGGAAAGGTGAGCGTCTCGATGATGGCCAGTTCGTGTTCGATCTGCCGATACGCCTGTGGATGCTCGGTCGGGGTGCCGTATCTGCGACGAGCCCGGGTCATCGTCATCTCTCGCAGCCAGCTGATCTCGGTGTGTCCGTCCGGGACGTCGAACGGCGGTAGCTCCGGCGCGATCAATCCCAGTTCGAAGGCGCAGTCGGCGGCCAGCCCGACCGCGTTGTCGATGGCGTCACGGTGGGCCGGGAGCAGACGGGCCATCTCGTCGCCACTGCGCAGATGCGCACCCGCGACACCCGGCATCCAGCCGGCGATGGTCTCGATGTCGGTGCGCGCACGCGCTGCCGCCATGGCCATCGCCAGCTTCCGGCGCCGCGGACCAGCGAAGTGCGCGCCGGTGGTGGCCACCGTCGTCAC
>NZ_JBEXMX010000013.1:0-77234 GCF_040610755.1 Gordonia sp. NPDC003585
CGTCGGCGTCGGCGGCATACACGGGCACCGCCGACTTCACGCCCGCGGCCACACAACCGGCACGGCGCTGCGCGAGCGCCCGAGACCGCGGGCCGGGCAGTTCGGTGACCAGACTGCGCTTCTGCGGCAGACGGTAGGTTACTTCGGACACTGGTCCTCCAAGAAGCAGTCGGGACAGAGGGTTTCATCGGCAGCGGACACCGCCGCGCCGGGTCAGCGCTCGCCGCGCGGCACCACGATCATCGGTACCTGCAGGACGCGCATCATCTTGGCCGCAGTCGATCCGAGGAACAGCCGACGCGGCTGTGCCAAGCGACTCGATCCGACCATGATCAGGTCGCCGTCGTGCCAGTCGAGTTTGTGCACCGCGTCCTCGATGTGACGTCCCTCGACCACCTCTGCGCTCACCGGAACCTCAGCGGGCAGGCGTGATCGGGCGTCGTCGACCAGGCTGCGCGCGTGTGCCCGCGCCGCCTCGAGCGAGCTCTCGTCGTCGCGCACAGCGCCGCTCACCGGCTCCACGGCCACCAGGGAGATCAGCCGTAGACCCACCTTGGCGGCAGCACAGAATCGGGTGGCCGTGTCGAGGAGTTCGTCGGCGCCGGGGCGATCGCCGATGGCGCAGGTGATCTCACGGATACGGGAGATGCCCGCCCGGTAGGCGCCCCGCGGTGCGACGACCAGCGGCAGCGGCGACGAGTGCAGCAGACCGTTGACGACGGTGCCGAGGGAGTGTGTTCCGATGAGGCCGCCGCCTCCACCGCCGACGACGATCGCGGACGCCCCGATCCGCTCGGCGATCTCGATGATTCCGGCGCCCGACGATTCGGCGAACGCGACATGTGTCGTGACCGTGACGTCATCGTCAACCTGGGCGGCGGCGTCGGCCAGCCAGCGGCTCGCACGGTCGGACAGGACGGCCTCGAAGTCGCCGGGCGGGGCCGGGGCCACCCGGTCGGGCGGTAGCACCATGGCGATGTCGAGTTCGGCGCCGAAGCTGCGGGCCAGGCGCGCGCCGAGGGCCAGGGCGTCAGCGCCTCCGGGAGTGGCCAGGTAGGCGACGAGCAGCCTCATGCGTGGCCCCCGGTGGCGTCGCGGTGGCACGCGGCAGGCGGTGTCGGGGCGACGTCGAGCGACGGGTTGCGGTCGAAGAATCCGACCGGCTTGAGCCAGAAACTCACCGTGTCCGACGGCATGATCGGCCAGTCCTCGGGCCGGGTGATGTGATGGATTCCGAAGACGTACCAGAGGACCACGTCGGTGTTGTCGATCGACCGGTCGGCGGACGTCCACTCCGGCAGGCCGAGACCGCCGGCGCTCTGGTTGACGAATTCCCCTGCCGGCCAACGCTCATCGGGAGAGTTGGGGGTCGCCCACAGCGTGTGCTCGATGGCCCGGCAGCGGTCGAGGATGGGTGAGTCGGGGTCGAACATGGGGGGGAATGCGGCCCCGGGCACCAACTTGTAGGACGGATGCGTGCCCAGACCGTTGGTTGTGTTCTCGTTCACCACCTTCCAGGCCCGCTGGGTCTGGAAGTTCATGTCCTGCTTGGCTTCCTGCTCGGTGCGCAACGGTGTGTTGACCTGGCGCAGCGAGAGGCCGTACGGATTGTCCGGACCGGTGGGCACCACCTGGGTCTCGGTGGCGTAGAGCGTGTTCTGGCTTCCGTCCACATCGAGGTCGAGCCGGGCGATGAGGAAGTGTTGATGGAACGGCGCATAGGTGCCGTTGTCGACGATCGTGCCGTGTTCGGGGGTTTGTCCGGGGGCCAGTGTGCTGACGACCATGATGCCCGTCGCGCGCACCTCGCATTCGATGTTGCCGTCCTGATAGAACCGCCAGTAGACGAGGTACTCGTAGTTGGCGACGGTGACGTGGCACGACACGGTGAGGCGGCGCATGCGGCGCACCTCGGCGCCGTCGTGGTCGACGTGCTTCCACAGGACGGCGTTGTCCTCCTCGTGGATGCAGATGGCGTTGGTGATGACGTAGGGCTCGCCCTTGCTGTCGTGCAGTACCGCGTCGAGGTAGCGGATCTCGCCGAGACAGTCGCACCCGAGTTCCAGCGACGTGGTCATGAACCCCAGACCCCATTCGCCGATGTCGAATGCGGTTCTGCGGTAATGATCCACGCAGTGATCGCGGTAGGGGACCATCATCTCCGCGAACGACATGCGGTGCGCGATGGGCCGTCGCCTGCCGTTGTCGTTGTAGCTGACCGCGTGCAGGGTCATGCCTTCGCGATGGTTGAATCCCACACGCAGGGACCAGTTCTGCCAGTCGAGGCGATGGCCGGTGAGAGTGAACGACGGGCCGTCGGGTTGCGTGATGTCCAACGCGCGCAGCGGTTCACGAGTGCTCGCGGCTCGGATCTCTTCGGGGAGGTGAGCGGGCACGTATTCGCCCATGATCTCGGGGTTGTCCAGGGTGAAGGTGTCCTCGATCTCCAGCAGCTCCATCGAGTTCAGGTCGATGATGCAGTGGAAGCCGTTGACCGGCCCCGCATAGGGATTCATGCCCGGTCCCTTGCGAACCCAGCTGTCCGACCATCCGATCCGCCTGCCCCGGTAGCGCTCCGGGATCAGGACGGCGCCGTAGGTCCAGGTGTCCATGAACACCAGGCTCATGTCGGTGATCCCCCGCCGCGCGAGCGCCGCGATGACATCGGGGTGCGACCGCAGTGCTGCATCGGCCTCCTCCCACTCGTCGACAGTGAAATTCGCCTGTACCCCGGGGATGTGCTCCCAGGTGGTGACCGTGGAATCGGTCAGGGACACCAGGGCCTTGTAGGTCTTGTTGCTCGCGCGCTCGAAACACACGACGTGCGCTGCACGTTCGGGCACGGTCGCGTCGGCGTCGTACCGGGCGAGTGCGGCCTTGTCGGGTTCGGCCATCTCGATACTCGCGTAACGCCATTCGGGGGCTGCTACGCCGTGCGCGGTTCCCAGGATGTCCACCACGGCGGTGAACTCGTCGCGCGTCAGTGGATCCAGCGGGTGAAAATCCTGCGGGTGAAAATCCCTGTCGGTCACTGCGATCCTCTCAGTCGTGGGCGCTCATGACGTGCTTGATACGGGTGTAGTCCTCGACCCCGTATGCAGAGAGGTCTTTGCCGTATCCGGAGTGCTTGAATCCTCCGTGCGGCATCTCGGCGACCAGCGGGATATGGCAGTTCACCCACACCGCACCGGCATCGATGCGCGCCGAAACACGTTGCACCAGTCCATGATCGGATGCCCAGATGCTCGACGCGAGGCCGTAGTCGACACCGTTGGCCATGGCGATCGCGTCGTCGGTGTCGTCGAAGCGCTGCACGGTGATGACCGGTCCGAACACCTCGTTCTGCACGATGTCGTCGTCCTGGCGGACGTCGGTGATCACCGTCGGTTCGAAGTAGAACCCCTTGTCGCCGTGCCGGTTGCCGCCGGTCACGATCGTCGCGTGGTCGGGCAGCGCGGCGATCTTCTGGTTGACCGCGGTGAAGTGCCGAATGTTGTTGAGGGGACCGTAGAATGCGTCCTCGTCGTCGACTCCGCCGGGCCGGAGTTTCTGGGCCTGGGCCACCAGGCCGTCGAGGAACTCGTCATACACCGACGCGTGCACGATGGCGCGGGTCGCTGCGGTGCAGTCCTGGCCGGCATTGAAGAATGCCGCCTCGGCGATGCCGCTGGCCGCCTTGTCGATGTCGGCGTCGCCGAACACGATCGCCGGTGCCTTGCCACCGAGTTCGAGATGAGCGCGTTTGACGTCGGCCGCTGCGGCCGCCGCCACCGCGATGCCCGCGCGTACCGATCCGGTGATCGACACCAGACCGAGGCGTCGGTCGGACACCAGCGCGGCGCCGGTCTCCCCGGTACCGAGGACCACGTTCAGCACACCGTCGGGCAGGATGCCCCGGGTGAGTTCCGCCAGGGTGAGCGTGCTCTCCGGTGTGGTGTCGCTGGGCTTGAGGACGATGGTGTTGCCCGCCGCCAGCGCCGGGCCGATCTTCCACAGGGCCATCATGAACGGGTAGTTCCACGGCGTGACCTGGCCGACCACCCCGATCGGTTCGCGCCGCACGTAGGACGTGAAGCCCTCCATGTACTCGCCCGCCGACCGGCCTTCCAGCAGGCGGGCGGCACCGGCGAAGAAGCGCATCTGATCGGCGCCGACGAGAACTTCCTCGGATCGCACGAGGGAACGCAACTGACCTGTGTTGCGGACCTGAGCATCGACGATCTCGTCGGCCTTCTTCTCGATCTGGTCCGCGATCGCGAGTAGCGCGGACTGCCGTTCTCGTGGCGTCGTCCGGCCCCACGAGGCGAAAGCGCTCGCCGCGGCATCGACGGCACCGCTCACTTCCGCCGCCGTCGACACCGGCGCGACGGCCACCAGCGACTCGTCGGCCGGGTTGATCACGTCCAGGGATTCGGTGGACGTGGAGGCGACAAATGCGCCGTTGACGAAATTCTGGAGCCGCTCGGTCATGTCGGACCTCTCTGATGGCGGGGTGGTAGAGACAGACTGCACAAGGTGCGGGGCCGCTGCATCTGCCAAAATGGCGTAACTGAATGTGATCTGTGCGACAGATTGGAGTGCATGGTGGGCCTCGCCGTCCGTTGGCTCATCGGTCGGGAAGACCTGAGCCTACGACTGCGGGCCGGGTCGGTGGGGGCGATTGCCCAGGTCACCTTCGCGGTGACCACCGAACTGCCCCACCCCGGCCGCTGGCTGTCCGGAGGCGAGGTCGTCCTCACGACGGGGATGGGCCTGCCCGCCGATCCGGCCGGGCGGCGAGCCTACGTGCGCGAGCTCGTCGACAGTGACATCGCGGCGCTGGGATTCGGGGTCGGTCTGTCCTTCACCGACATTCCCGCAGAGCTTCTCGACGAGGCTGACACCTGCGGTCTTGCCGTGTTCGAGGTTCCGTTCGCAACGCCGTTCGCGGCGGTCGTGAAAGCGGTGATGGAACGGCTCGCCGAGCAGCAGTACGAGCAGATGCTCGCCGCGTCGCGGGCCCAGCCTCGGATGACGCGGGCCGCCGCGAACGGTGGGGTGCAGGCGATCGTGCACGAGTTGTCGCGGGCGAGCGGCGGGCCGGTCACCGTGGTGGATCCGCAGGCGCGGATCGTGGCGCACGGTCATACACCTCCGTCGGACAACGTGATGGCGATGATCGCGTCGCTCGTCGCCGAGTCCCCGCACGGCGATGCCATCGCCGACAGCAGCGTGATCCCGGTCGAGGCGTGCACAGTGGTCGTGCAGACGATCCGGTTGGGCAGGCACATCCACGGCTACCTCGTCGTCGAACTGCCCGGCGATCCACGGGCGCTCGACCAGGTCTTGATCGGACACGCGAACTCGCTGCTGGCGCTGGACTTCCACAAGCCACGACGACTCCGTGCCGAGCAGGCCCGGGTCAACACGACGGCGATGCGCATCCTGCTCGCCGGCGAATACGATGAGTCCGCTGCCCGCTCGGTGCTGCTCGGCGCGGCCGATTCCCAGGAGCAGGTCCGCGTCGTCGCAGTACGCGGAAGCCACGACCGCGCGGCGGTCGGTGAGGCCGTCGACGATCGGCTCGGCGGTGCCGGACGGGCGATGTTCCACACCGTCGGGTCCGACGACCTCCTCGTCGTCGTGCGCGGCAGCGACGACATCGAGTTCGTCTTCGAACTCTTCGTCGACCTGCCGACCGATGTGCGCGATCACCTGCGGATCGGGGTGAGCGCTGCGCACGATGCGGGCGACCTGCGTGCTGCCGCGGACCAGGCGCGGATGGCAGCGGTGGTGGCGCCTGTCGGGGGTGAACCAGAGGACGCGCTGCGCGCGGTGGGCCGGACGCTGCTCTGCGCACCCGATGTGCGACGGGTCCTCGACACTCTCGCGGGGGTCCTCGTCGACCCGATCGTCGACTACGACACCAAGCACGGCACCGACCTCTTGGCGTCGTTACGCGCCTTTCTGGAGGCCAACGGGCAATGGGAGCACGCGGCGGCCGCGCTGGGCGTTCATCGGCACACGTTGCGGAGCCGGTTGCTCAAGATCCGTGACATCGTGGACTGCGACCTCGACTCCGCCCGGGTGAGGGCGGAGCTGCTGCTGGCCATCACGGCGAGGTCCGGAACAGACGGGGAAACGCAATGGCAGACGTGACATGGACATTCTCCTCGACCGGCGGGTCGATTGTCGTGCACACCGGTGTCAGTGGCCGGGCAGCGCGGACCGGTCACCGGCTGACGATCGAGATGGCCGAGTGGTCGGGAGCGGCGACATCGCGCGACGGCCTGCCGGTGAGCGCCCAGGCGTCCATCGTCGTCGATTCACTCAGGGTGCGTTCGGGAGAAGGCGGGCTGACACCGCTGACCGGAGCGGAGAAGTCGGTGGCTCGTGGCAATGCGCTGAAATCCCTTCAGCACGACAAGTTTCCGGAGATCCGCTACCAGGCTGAGTCGTTTGAAGCCGCGCCGGACGGCTTTCGAGCACACGGAACTCTGACGATCCACGGGCGCGGACGTCCGCATGATCTCGATGTCCGCGTCGCCGATCACGGCGATGCGCGGGTCCTGATCGCCGAGAGCATGGTCAACCAGAAGGATTTCGGTATCAAGCCCTACTCGCTCATGATGGGCGCCTTGAAGGTTGCCGACGAGGTGCGGGTGGAGATCGAGATCGTTGTCGAGAAATAGGCCCCGCAACGATTCACCGGGAATCCACGTCCGCGGCCATGAAGGCTGCCGCATCCCTCCCCAGGCTCAACACCGGTTGTCGCGGTGCCGGCGCGCGGAAGCTCTCATCCGCATGGGTGGCCACGTTCTTCCCGCCTCCAGGATCGTCGGCGTGGCGCCCCACTGAATCTAGGGGAGGAAGTTTCTTCCCCGAGGTTCGGAGTCGTCCCTCAGAAAATTGGCGGGGACGACACCAAGGGTAGGGGACGAGTTTCTTCCCCTATTCTTCGGACGGACCCGCTCTTCGCGCCTCCACGATCGCAGACGGGGGCAAGCTGACTCCTTCTTGCGCAACAGATATTGAGTAATCCGGACACGGCAGGCAACGCGCTGTGCTGGAGCGGAGGGATCGTGCCGCGTATGTCGCATTGCGACGCGCTGTTCATCTGGTGTGCACCGGTGCAGCCCCGGTCGTTGACCCAACCAACCGGTTCCCTCCCTACGTTGAGCGCGAAAAACATTCAGTCCCAGGAGAATCTGGGACCCGAGGGGACAGGCATACATGAAGCTCAACAGACTTATCGCCATCGCCACGATGCTGATCGCGTCGATGGGGATTGCGTTCGGTGCCCAGGCGGCACCGCAGACGGCCCACACCACGACGCACTGGAACGTGATGCGCAGCGGCAGCAGCGTTCTCGTGTCCACCAACAACGGAACCCTCAGCACCGACCACGGCAGACTGCTCCTGCGCGACGCCAAGGGTGCTGTGGTCAGTGCCGTGCCGCTGACCGTCGCTGTCAACAACTACGCTCACCCGGTCAACGCACAGGTCTCCGGCACGACCGCCATGCTCGCCGTGAACATGAGCCCGGCCCTGGCTCGCTTCCAGCCGTTCACCCACCAGGCCGACCTGGGTGCCGCGGTGTCCGGCGTCAAGGACAACATCACACTCACTGCTGCGATCGGTGGATTCCTGGGTGCGGCAACCGGTTTGGTTGGCGGCTGCCTGCTCGGTGCGATCGCGGCCGGCGTCGTGTCGGCTCCTGCTGTCATGCTGTTCGGTGCCGGCCCGCTCGCCGGGTGCATCGGTGGCGCGCTGCTCCTGGGCTCGGGCGCATCGCTCGCCGGCACCGCGATCGGTGGCATCGGCGCGGTCATCGCCAACGCCGGACCGTTCATCCAGCTTCTTCGCGAGCCGAAGAAGAGCAAGTAACACCATAGCGTTACCTCTCACCGGTCGGCCCGTCTTCGGACGGGCCGACCGCCTTTCACTGCAGTCGCTGCAATGACCCCGGTTGTACGTCGTCGTCCGCGGCCAATGCGAGCACCTCGTCGAATCCCGCGACGAGACAATCGGCGAACAGGTCGATGTCGGTGACCGCCGCACCATCGGAGTTCAACCCGATACAGGCGGTCCCGTTGTGCGTGATCATCGTTGCCATCACAGCGCACCCCGGCAGCGGACCGAAGGGGAACATCCGCTCCACCTTTGCCCCGGCAACGTATGTCTCCCAGGGGATTCCCGGCACATTACTGGCCTGCAGGTCGTTCTGGCTGGTCGTCCCGCTGAACTGCATCAGCACCGAACCCGGTAGCCAGGCCATGACCGCACCCAGGGTGTTGAACAGGTCCACCGCCGGCTCGTGCCGGGCAGCACGCACCTGTTCGCGCACCGTGAGCACCCGCTCGAAGGGATCGGCGATGCCGACCGGGCCGGCCAGGCGACCGACCGCAATGCGGTTGCCACCCGCAGGATCTTCGGGACGGCGAACCGAGATCGGGATCGCCACCGGCATCGCCTCGATCGCGGTACCCATCTTCTCGTGGTAGATCCGGAATCCACCGAGCAGCCCGGCGAGGTAGACGTCGTTGATCGACGCGCGGGTCGCGGTCGCGGCAGCCTTCAGGTCGGCGAACGGAACCTCGAAAGCGCTGAAACGCCAGGAGATACTGCGATTCGCCAGGAGTGGGGAGCCCGGTGGACTGACGAGACCGGCGACCCGGGGTACTGAACGTCCGTAGCGCAGAGCAGTACTCAGGGCCTGCCGGGGGCTGACGAGGGATCGGATGCCTTTGATGGTCATGTCGATGCGGTGCGGGATGCGACGCATCTCCTCGTCGAGCTGTCGCGTGATGATGTCCACCGCGGAGATGTGGACGGGATCGGGGCTCGGCGGCTGCGGTTTCCCGGGATTGTGTTCCCGTGTCGGTGAATGTAGTTGGGCCAGGCCGAGAATGGCGCCGAGACCGTCGGTGAGTGCGTGGTGGGCCTTGAGGAAGTAGGCGGCCTTGCCGTCGGGGAGTCCCTCGATCAGCGTGCCCTCCCACGGGGGTCGCGCGGCGTCGAGGGCTGTCATCGCCAGTTGCTCACACGTGGACAACAGTTCGCGCATGCTGCCGTCGCCGCCGAGTCGGATGCGACGTACGTGGTAGTGCAGGTCGAAGTCGGGATCGACCGCCCAACTGGGGGTTCCGGCTCCGATCGGGGAGTCGACGACGCGCTGCCGGAACCGGGGAGCCATGCGAGAGCCCCATTCGTGGGCCGCGATCAGCCGATCCCAATCGGGTGCGCAATCGTAGATCTCGAGCATGCTGATGGTGCCGCGCATCCGACGGTCGGTGTCGCCGCGCCACATGATGGTGTCGACGGGACTCATGTGCGGCTCGTTGGCCCAGTCGAGTGGGCGGTCGGCGTTCTCGGTCATCCCCGAACCTCCTGCGTCGGTACAGTCACACCCGAACCTCCTGCGTCGGTTCATCAGAGCCGTCGTCGAACGATTGCAGCGGCCAGTCGGCCAACGTGGTCACATACATCTGCCGCACTTCCTCGGCATGTTTACCGATGTCCTCGGCCCGCCACCCGGTGGTGTCCACCGGCGGCAGCACCATCACCTCCACCGTACCGGGCCTGATCAATTGGGAACCGCGCCACATCAATTCACCCGTGTTGCGCAGGACCACCGGTACCAGCGGCACGCCGGCCTGCATCGCGATGTGGAACGGTCCCTTCTTGAACGGGCCGATGCGCGGCGTCGACGACCGGGTACCCTCGGGTGCCACCACGAGCGACTTCCCGTCCTCGCGCAGGGCTTTCACCGCGGGGGCGAGTTGCTCGATGGCCTTTCCGGCGTCGGCACGGTCGATGAAGACCAGGCCGGCCTGATCGAGGATCTGGCCCAGCACAGGTACACGCTGGACCTCCTTCTTGGCGACGCCGGTCGCATCGGACCGCACCAGGTTGATCATCACCGGCATGTCGAGTTTGGATTGATGGTTGAAGAGGAACACGCAGGGCCGGTCGGAGATGAGGTGCTCGCCACCGTCGAGAACCTGTACGTGGACGCCCGCAAGGGACAGGCCGACGTCGTTGCCCGTCGGCAGGGTCGCGACGAGTGCATTGGGATCGCGGCGAACCAGTCCGGCCGTGAAACCTATTGCGGCAGAAGCGAGAAATGAACCATAGAACGCGCTGGTGCGAGCCAGCATGCCGATGCGGTTGTAGGAGGGGTTGGTGATGTCGATGATCGGCCATCCCCGGGCCTCGGCCTCGGCACGCAGAGTGCGCATCGGCGATACGGCCGCCGGATTGCCGACGGCCTCGAGGTAGGGGATGTCCTCGTTGCCGTCGCTGTAGGCGAAGGAGGCGTCGAGGTCGATCTCGTTGTCGCGGGCCAATGTTCGGACGGCGGCCGCCTTGCCCGGACCCCACAGCGGCCGACCGAGGACTCGACCGGTGACCACCCCGTCGATCACCTCGACCTCGGTGGCCAATGCGTGGTCGGCCTCGATTTCGCGGGCGATGGGTTCGATCTGGAAGCGCGTTGCCGACGACGCGATCACGATCATGTGGCCCATCTCGCGATGGGCGCGCAGGATCTGCCACATCTGCGGGCGCAGCTTGGCCGCCGTCTCGTGCTTGAAAAGGCGGTTGCCGAGGTCCTGCAACTCCGCATACGTCTTGCCGGCGAACGTGGGTTTGGTCGCCTCGAGAACCTCGGCGTAGTCCTGTTCGGATTCCACGCCCCGCAATCCGATGAGCAGGAAGTCCGCGAGTTCCCCGAGGCCGAACTCGAGACTGCGCACCCGTGCCCCGACGATGGCCGTCGCCGAGAAGCCCTCGATGAGTGTTCCGTCGTAGTCGAAGAACGCCGCAACCTTCTTTCCGGTTGGCGCGGACCGGATCTGGCGGAGCCGATCGGTGAGTGCACTCATTGCGTCACCCCGGTGAGGACGTCGGCCTGCAACTCCTCGATCGCGGCGATACGCGACAGCCGTCCGCGCATGACCTCCACCTCGTCGAGCCATGCCTCGCGGGCCGCGGCGAGGTCGGCATCCTCGGCGCCCTCGATGAGACCGCGGTTGTCGGCAAGTTGGTAGGCGGCGTCGTAGAGATCCTTGGACACCGAATCCTTGCTCCGCACAACACCTTGCAGCGAGAGCTGGCGGCCGAGTCCCAGGCAGTCCGCGAGGATGGCGTCCTTGTCCCGGGACGTCGTGCCCAGCTCCACGAGGCGAGTGGCCACGACGAGCTGCGCGTCGAAGAACGGCTGCAGCGTGCGCCGGGCGAGAAGGCCGCCGGTGTGACTGTGTAGGACGTCGTATGTCCATTCCCGGCTGGGTTTCGCGTCCCGCCATTCCGCGGAGATCAGATCGAGCTCGGCCCCGAGCCGGTGCAGGAACTCGTCTTTCGGCGGGAAGAAGAACTCGAACTTGAGCATGTCGCGAATGCGGAGCGCCTCCCGCTGGGCTGCGGCGATCAACGCCTCGTCGGCCAGCGGAAGATCGTCGTCGGCGACGGCGGCGTCGCCCGGGGTCACCTCGACCGCCCCCTCGGCCACCGCGAGCATGGCCACCTCGACGATCGCGCGGTCGACGAAGTGATGTAACGCGCCGTTGCGGTAATAGGCCGCGATCGCGTGATTGTTGGCCGCGATCGACCAGACGGGCTCGGACCCACCGTCGAAGCACGTCACCACGCCCGCGCCGCCAAGAACACGCAACGTCCGGGTCAGTCCGGCGCCACGGCACTGCGCGGGGTCGGGTCCGGGGAGGTCGCGCCGGTGTATGTACTCCAGGAGAGGCTCGAGAATCCGCTCGATCTCGGGCTCGGTGTAGGCGCGGTCGCTGGCGCCCAACAAGGCGAATCCGGCCAGCGATGTCGCCGAAATCGGTGTGGCGGTGTTGATCTCGTCCATCACCCGGAAAGCGACCTTGTCCAGCTTGGATGGTCCGGTGCCGGCCTCGGCGAGAGCGGCACGCAGCGAGAGCGGTTCGCCGAACCGAATTCTCGCCTCGCCCAGATAGCCGCGCTGCGCCTTGGCATAGCGCAGTAGCCAGCCGATGCCCTCCGGCCGCTTGGTGCCGCCGGCGTCCTCGGCTGCCATGGCCCCGATCTCGTGTAGCTGGTCGTAGACGATGGAGGTCGGCACGATCGTGACGTCGGCTTCGTCGAGTTGCTGTACCGCCTCGACGACGTAGTTGAGCAGGCCCAGCATCGGCTTGCGCAGCTTCCCGGTGCGACTGCGACCACCCTCGATGTACCACTCGAGGTTGAACCGCTTCTCCACGATGAATGCCAGGTATGCGCGCATCGCGAATTTGTAGACCGGGTCGGAACCGAACTTGCGGCGGATGAAGATGATGCCGGCGCGCTGGGCGATGGGTCCGACGGGCCAGAAGGACAAGTTGATACCACCGAGCACGAGATTCGGCGGGAAGTCGTGGCCGCGGAGGACCGTGGCGAGCACCAGCGGGTCGACGTAGGAGCGGTGCGACGGCAAGAAGACGAGGCTGGTCGACTTGTTCAGTGTGCGTAGCGAATTGAGCGTGTCGAGGTCGACGGACACGTTCCAGGCCCGGTCGTGCAGCCTGCGGAAGGTCGCCGAGAACACGTCGCTCATCAGCCGACTCTGAGTGGCCACAAAACCCGTCAGCTTGTCGGTGGCGTCGTTGACCACCACGTCGGCGGGCCTGCCGAGTTCGGCGGCGAGTTTGGCGGCGCCGGTCCGGAACCGTGCCGAACTGCTGATCTGCTCGGCCACCAATCGCGGCACCTTGTATCGGTCCCCGACGATCTGTCGTTCCGCGCGTTCGGCGGACAGGGAGGCTTGCAGCGCGACGAATTTCGCGAACGGCACATCCTGTGCGACGTCCCGTTCGTGGCGGCGTCGCAGATCGTCGATCGACGCAGGCTCACCCGCGACGACGCGCAGCGCGTCAGGCCGGCGACTGCGGATCAGTGGCTGCGCGAAGCCGACCGGGCGTCGCGGATTGGACAGCACCAGGACGTCGCCGAGCGTCACTCGCCGCTCGCCGCGGCGGACCGCGGGCAGCCAGACAGGTCGGACCGGAACGACGAGTGTGTGGTCGGGCAGCTCGTCGAATGCAACATCATCGGGCCGGCGGATCGGCGCACCGGGATAGGCGGACTGGGCCCACTCCGTCACCGCACTCATCTCGCATCCCGTGCGCGTCTCCGCCAACACCATTACCGGATCGCTCACGCGCATCATCCTCACATCTCATCGGTTGCATCAGTCCCCGACCTGCCCTCGGCACGCTCATTGTGACTCTGCGCGATGCGCTGAAGAGTGAAAACGGGGAGAACGCCTGGGTGAGCGCAGTATGGTTCCGCCATGAACTCACTCGCACGGTTGGTGTTCGCCCCCGCGGCGGCGGTGGTCATCGCGTGCGGCGTCCCGGCGCTCGCGAGCGCGACCCCCTCGTCAGGAGTCACCGCGGTCACCCTGGCCGAGGGCGACATCCCGGCGGGCTTGCTGCCCTTTGTGCCCGACGGAGTGCACGTCGCGGTGCGGGAGATCACGATCGCGCCCGGTGGGACCACCGGCTGGCACTACCACGACGGCAACCTCGTTGGACTTGTCCGATCGGGCACCCTCACCCACCCCGGCGCGGATTGTGTGCCGGTGGTCTATCGGACCGGCGACATCATCAAAGAGCCCAAGGGGCAGGCGAATACGCACGTAGGACGCAACCTTGGGTCGGTGCCCGTGGTCCTCGACGTGCTGTACCTGATCCCGCTGGGCAAGCCGCTGTTCGAGGATGCGCCCGCACCCGGCTGCGACAAGCCGGGACGGTGACGTCACATGCGTGCGTGGCGCGCCATCACGAACGAATAGAAGCCGTATGCGGCGATGCCGAATGCCGCGAGCACGAGCAGCAATTGTCCGGCCGGTAGACCCGCGAGTGTCTTCACAGCACCGTCGATCCCGGTGGCCTTGGCCGGGTCGGCACGGATAGCCGCGACGATGACGAGGACGCCCGCACCGGTGAGTGCTGCGCCCTTCGCGACGTACCCGATCACCCCGGACCACACGATCAGCGGGGAGTCGCCACCACGCTTGAGATCGTCGAGGAAGCGACGCGTCGCACCCTTGTAGATGTGGTAGCCACCGATGGCGATCACCACGAGTCCCACCACCACGAGCAAGGCCTTGCCGCCGGTGGAACCCATGAGCCGCGCACTGAGCCCGGCATTCTGCTGTCCGCTGGATTGGCCGTGGCCCAGCGCGAACTGCGCGGCCGAATAGGCGAAAGCGATGTAGACCGCGGCCAGGCCCAGGGCTTTGGCGCGATCGGTCCATCCGGTGTCCTCGTCGCCGTGGGAATTGCTGGGTCGGGACTCGCCGGGGTGCGGCCCGAGGATGGCTTCGACGATGCGCCACAGCGCGAGCGCCGCGAACACGATCACCGCCAGCCACAGGGCGATCCGGCCGCCGGCGGATTCCGCGAAGATGCCCAGCGCCCCGGACTGATCGGCGTTGCCACCACCCCCGAACGCGAGGCGGAGAATGATGTAGGCGATCAGGATGTGCACGCATCCGCTGGCGAACTGGCCTGCTCGGGCCGCGTTCTCGAACCATGTGCGCTCGGCCGCCTTCTCGGCGATCTCGGACACTGAATCACCCCTGTCGTCGTCACTTGTCCCCACCGACCTGACTCCAGTGGAACACCATCGGGCGCAGATATCTCGCGACCACCGGATTCGACCTCGAGTCGAGGTGACATCTGTGCGATCCGCGTCGGTGAGAGCGGTTGAGTGCCTGCTCGTATAGTGGTGGCCTCAGGTTCTCCCGCCGACGAAAGAGTCTCACCATGGAGGCAACGGTCACCCCCGAAGCCGAGCAGGCCGTATCCGACATCGCGCAGCGCTACGGGCTGTCCCGCGACGCGGTGCTGGCCATGCTGTTCGCCGTGAACAACGGTGGCGGCACGATGGCGCAATTCTCCATTCCCGAACTCGGTGGTTCCGGGCATTGGATGCGTGGTGGCATGACGATGGTCGGCAACATGTTCGACAACGCGCTCAAGGCGCGCGTCGATGGTCTCTGCAACGAGTTGTCGCAGCTGCTCGCCACCACCACCGTGTTCCCGCCGACTCCGGCCGCAAACGTCGGGTTCGGTGGATTCACCGCCAACAACTGGTGGCCCGGCGACCTCGGCGTGCCCAGTTCGACGGGCTCGCAGAACGGCGCACGGTACGCGATCTTCCCCGGCACCCGTCGACTCGCCATCGAGTTCAATGGTGTCACAAGGGTTTTCGATACCGGCGACCATCAGATCGGCGGCGTCCAGCAACAGCAGGGCGGGATGTCGGGCACGTTGAGCTTCACCAGCCAGTTCGGCACCTTCGACACTTCCAGCCTCACCGAACTCGGCACGCAGGCCATCGTCGACACTCCTGTCGCGGCACCGGCTCCACGCCATGCGGCCGAACCCCAATACGCTCCGGAACCCCAATACGCTCCGGAACCCCAGTACGCGCCCGAACCCCAGTACGCCCCGGCCCCGCAGTTCGACGCCCCGGCACCATCGGGTGGATCCGACGCCGACGCCATCGTCGCGGCCATCGAGTCGCTGGCCGGACTGCATCAGCGCGGCATCCTGTCCGACGACGAGTTCGCTCAGAAGAAGGCCGAACTGCTCGGTCGGTTGTGAGCGTCCCGGTGGTGCCGTATGTGGTTGCGGCGTCGGCCGTTTCGGCGGTCGGGTTGCGCACCTATTTCGCGCGAGTTCGCTGAGGCGCTCGGAGGGTGCGCCCGAAGGGGCGCCGCGTTGGATGCGTCGGCTAGCCGGATTCGCGTTCGAGTGTCGACGCGCGCTCGAGCACCACGATCGGGATCACCCGCTCGGTCTTCTTCTGGTACTCGTCGTAGTCGGGCCAGACCTCGGTCATCTTGGCCCACATGGCCGGCTTCTCTTCGTCGGTGGCGACGCGGAAGTGCACCGGAATGCGCTCGTCCTTGACCTGGATCTCGGCGTCGGGGTTGGACTCCAGATTGAGGAACCACGCGGGCGGCTCATCGGTGCCGCCCTTGGAGGCGACGACCAGAAACGCGTCCTCACCCCACGGTCGGAAGATGAGTGCGTGTTTGCGCTCGGCCCCGGTTTTTCGCCCCTTGGTGAAGAGGATGAGGATTTGGGTACCGTTCCAGTGGTAACCGTCCTCGCCGTCGGTTTCGAGGTACCGCTCGACATGTGCATCGCCGTGGAGGTTGTCGACTGAAGCCATACCTGCACCCTGCCACGAATACCGACCGACCATCACCGCCTTCACGACACCGACGTTTCAGGAGCGCACGATGACAACGATCCCGTCCTTCACCGCATATCGGGCTCTCGCCGCCAAGGAACCCGCCCAACTCGTCACACTCGGCGCCGATGATCTCGCCGACGGTGACCTACTCGTACAGGTGCGCTACTCGACGCTGAACTACAAGGACGGTCTGGCCATCCTCGGCAAACCTGGTGTGGTCCGGAGCTTTCCGCTCACCTGTGGCATCGACCTCGCGGGTGATGTCGTGGACGATGCCGCGGGCTTCACGGCGGGCCAGCAGGTGGTCCTCACCGGCGCCGGCCTGTCGGAGACGCGCGACGGCGGCTATTCCGGGTACCAGCGGGTGGATGCGGCAGCAGTTCTCCCGGTTCCTGTCCAACTCGGTTTGTGGGGATCGATGGCAGTCGGAACCGGCGGTCTGACGGCGATGCTGTGCGTGCTGCGGCTCGAGGCCGCGGGGGTCTCACCAGATCAAGGACCGGTGCTGGTCACCGGGGCGACCGGCGGCGTCGGCAGCTTCGCGGTGTCCATCCTGTCGCGCCTCGGCTACGAGGTGCACGCGTCGACGGGCAAGGCAGACGAGCACGACTACCTCCGTGAACTGGGCGCATCCGAGATCGTCGAGCGCGACACCCTCACCGGCGAGCCCCGACCCCTCGCCAAGGAACGGTGGGCGGCCGCCGTCGACAGCGTGGGCGGGGTCACGCTGGCCAACATCCTGCCGCAGATCCGCTACTCGGGTGCGGTCGCCGCCTGCGGCCTCGCCGGCGGACCCGGCCTGGCCACCACCGTCATGCCGTTCATCCTGCGCAATGTGGCTCTGCTCGGTGTCGACTCCGTCAACGCCCCCATCGAACTACGACGCGCGGCCTGGGCACGTCTCGACGAGGCGCTCACCGTCGACGAGCTACAGCGCGTTGCGGTCAACGCCGGATTCGACGAGATTCCGGCGCTGGCGGCGAAGATCCTCGACGGTCAGATCCGCGGACGAGTCGTCATAGAGGTGTAGTCACCGCTGATCCGAAGAGTTGGGTGACCAAACGCTCTGAACTGCGCGAAAGCGTCCACCACCCCCACCACCCCCACAGGTCCCGGAGGTGCCCGAGGCGCCGGCCGAGGGATGCCTCGAAGGGCAGGCGAACAGGCCACGTCAGCGCGCCGCCGGGCCACTGAAAGTAGGGGAAGGTTCTTCCCCTACTTTCTGCCCCTGCTTGTTGAGTCGTCCGCGAGAAAATTCGCGGGGAGGACTCCAGGGATAGGGGACGAGTTTCTTCCTCTGAGGGTGCCGGGAGCGTGTGGCGCGTTCCGCGGAACGTGTCGATCGACATCGCAGGCTCGACGAGCATATGTCGCCAGCACCCCTGGAGCGGGAAGCGTCCGTGTGCGCCGAGACGGTGGTTCCGAGGCCGGCAGCAAGGTCACTGTAGCGGTAGCAGCTCGGCTCGGGCTGCCGCGACGATCCCGGCGGTCACCGCGTCGAGCAGCGGTGAGCTGAGTTTCCAGTACTGCCAGTACAGCGGGACGTCGTGGTCGGGGTCTGGGTTGTCGGGGTCGAGGAACCTGACGACGCGGCCGGCGTCGAGGGCGTCGGCGATCTGGGCGTGCGGCACCACACCCCATCCCATGCCCATCTCGACCGCGCGGTGGTATTCGACCGACGCCGGGATGTAGATCGTCGGCGGTTCGGAGGCCTGTGACGAGTAGGCGCGCAACACGGTGCGCTGGATGTGGTCGTTGCGGTCGTAGGACACCATCGGCGCGCGCGACAACGTGTCCGACGTCGGACCGTCGGGCATCCACTTGCGCAGGAACTCCGGGGTCGCGACCGGCACGTAGCGCATCACACCGAGCGGTATCACGGTACATCCGCGGATCGCTATCGGATCGGAAGTGATGGCGGCCAACGCCTTTCCCGAGCGCAGGAACTCGCTGTTGCGGGATTCGTCGTCGCGCAGCACCTCCACCACGACGGGGTGCTCACGGTGAATGCGTGCCAGGGCGGGTAGCAGCCAGGTGGCCAGCGAGTCCGAGTTGCCGCCGATCGGTATATGGATGGGTCGGGGACGTTCGCTGTCGGGGGTGTCTCCGATGAGTTCGACACCCGCTTCGGCCGTGAGCAACTCCCATTGCTTCGCGAGACGGATCAACACCTCGCCGTCATCGGTCGCGATCGCCGGTTTGGTGCGCTGCACCAGGACACGCCCGACGGCCACCTCCATCGCCTTGATCCGCTGACTGACCGCGGAGGGGGTCACGTGCAGTTCGGTCGCGGCGGCCTCGAACGTGCCGTGCTCGAGAACGGCGCGCAGGGTGCGCAAGCCGTCGATCGAGATGTCCACGGCGCGAGCTTAGCGTCTCACCTTGGCACCGAAGTCCCCGAAATCCACCGCGAAGCGCACGAAGGTGGTTAGTGTCGCCTTGCACTTGCAGCAGCGTCGAGTGCCATCTCCACCGAACGAGAGGGCTCGATCGTGATCATCCTCGGAATCATCTGTCTCATCCTCGGGTTCATCTTCAGCATCCCGATCCTGTGGACCATCGGCATCGTCCTGGTGGTCATCGGCATCATCCTGGCGATCCTCGGCGCCACCGGACGCGCGGTGGGCGGGCGAGCGCACTACTACTGATCGCCCATCACTACCGATCGGGAGCCCACTTCTCGACGCGGTCGAGCCCGGCGGCCCGGCCCTTTGCTGCGACGACGAGCGCGAGCTTGCGGGACGCCTCGTCGATCATCTCGTCGCCGAGCATGGCCGCGCCGCGTCCACCGCCGGCCGCCGAGGTGTGAAAGGCGTAGGCGTCGAGAATGTTCTCGGCGTGGTCGTAGTCCTGCTGGCTGGGCGTGAAGATCTCGTTGGTCGGGCCGATCTGGTCGGGGTGCAGCACCCACTTGCCGTCGAAGCCGAGCGCCGAGACCTGAGTTGCGCTGCGCCGCAAGCCGTCCAGATCGCGGATCTGTGCCCACGGGCCGTCGATGGCCTGCAAGTCGTTGGCTCGGCAGGCCATCAGGATGCTCATGTGGATGTGGTGGAAGGCGTCGGCGATCTCGTATCCAGGTGGCTGCGCGCCGATCACCAGCGACTTCATGTTGATGCTCGCCATGAAATCGCCCGGACCGAAGATGATGCTCTCGAGTCGCGGTGAGGCCTGGGCGATCTCGTAGATCTTGATCAGTCCTGCGGCATCCTCGATCTGCGCCTCGATGCCGATCCGGCCCACGTCGAATCCCTCGGTCTTCTCGATCTGGGTCAGCAGCATGTCGAGTGCGGCAACCTGATTCGGGTGATTCACCTTGGGGAGGATGATCGCGTCGACCGCCGACCCGACGGCGCCGACCACCTCGATCACGTCGGTATAGGTCCAGGGCGTGGTCCAGTCGTTGACCCGCACCCCGCGGATCTGTGCTTGCCAGTCACCGTCGCCGAGCGCCGCGACGATGTTTTTGCGCGCGACCGGCTTCATCGACGGAGCGCAGGAGTCCTCGAGGTCGAGGAACAGCTGATCGGTACCCAGTGACCGTGCCTTGTCGATCATCTTGGTGCTCGACGCCGGGACGGCGAGGTTGGTCCGGCGCGGACGCAGGGTACGGCTCACAGGTCTCTCCTCGAGGTCTGGACACGACGGTCACCTCGGACCGTACCGCCCCATGACTCAGACCCCGCCGCCGAGTACCAGGTCCAGACGCTGTGCGCAGATGTCGGTGAGGTCGATCCCGTCCAGGCCGAGGGAGGTGTTGAGCCGGATCAGCACGATGCCCAGCAGCAGCGCGGCTGCGACATCGGCGAACAGCATGTTCTCGACCCGGTGGCCGGTGAGCTGTTCGTAGCGGTCGAGGGTTTCGGCTCGACTCGGCGTGCCGGCGGCCGAAGCGTGATCGGGCAGTGGACTGCTCACCCAATCGGTGAGGAACATCCACGCAAGGTCGCCGGCCGGATCGCCGAGGTAGGCGACCTCCCAGTCCACCGCCGCCACCGGGGTCCTGTCCGGCGCGTACAACACGTTGGACATGCGGCTGTCGCCCCAGCAGAGGGTCATGCGCGACGGTTGGTAGGTGTGCTGTTCCAACCACGAGAGTGCCTGTGTGAATGCGGGTTTCATCGGTGCACCATCCGCGGCCCAGGTGAGACCGTGGCGCAGGAAGGAGATGACCTGCTCGGCGGGCTCGGCGCCGAATGCGTCGAGTGCGAGGAAGCCGAGCCGGTGGCGGTCGACGTCGACGGCGTGGGTTGCGGCGATCAGGTCGACACAACCATTCCAGTAACGGGCACGACCGGCGTCGTCGGTGTCGGCGTAGATGCCTTCCTGGTGATACGGCGGCATGTCGCTGACCGTCGAGACGCCGTCGATCCGGTCCATCACGAAGTAGGGCGTCCCGAGTGCGTCGGTGTCCGGGTCGATCCAGCGCATCGTCGGCACCGGGACACCCGATCCACCGAGACGTTGCATCGTCAGATACTGACGGCGAAGGTCGAAATCGGGAAGCACCGCGTACTCGGGCGGCCGTCTCAACACCAGTCCGAGCGGTTCGTCGCCGATATGTCCGTCACAGCCGCGCACATCGACCACGTCGAAGAGGTACGTTTCGGTGGATCGACCCATGGGTGCGCTGTGCCAGTTGGTGATTCGTGCGTCCTCGGCGCCGGGTATGCGTGAGCGCACAATGTCGACAACTGCGTCGGGCAGCTGCTCGGGCGTGGGGCGCAGGGTGCGGTGAGCGGTATCCATCGCCCTCACCATCCGGTGTAGCCGTAGCGAGGGTAGGCACCCATGAACACCATCTCGACGAGACCGTGACCCACCTTGCCGTCCATGCGCACCTCGCACAGGGTCTCCGACACCAGGCTCACCGGGGCCACCACATCGGGGTCGGACGAGTCGACGGTGAATCCGTCGATGAAATCGGTTCCGCGCCAATGGCCCGAGGCGTACCCGTTGAACTCCTGATAGCCGGCCAGGCCGGGCCAGAAGTCGCACAGCGGTGCGACTTCGATCGATGTCGACGAGCGGTCGGCGCGCAGGATCGTGAACACACCGCCGGCGATCAGGCGTCGTTGTTCACGGAATTTGAGTTTGTGTTCGACGTCGATGATGGTGTCGGCGGGGCGGCCGGTGTCGATGGGGTGGAGGATCTCGCCCTCGAACTGCCACCGCTGCCCGATGCTGGTCTCGCGTTGCGCGAAATGCACTATCTGGTCGTCGAATTGGAAGATTCCCATGTAGTACAGGACGCCGTCGGGGATCTCGCCGGGTTGCATGTGGGTTCCTTCGGGCAGGCTGCCGCCGCCCGGACCGTTGCGGACACCCCAGGAATGGTCACGGCCGAACCACCAGCGGTCGGGGTCGATGTCGAGGCGTTCGCCGTCGACCTCGATGTATCCCTCGACGCGGCCGTTCTGATAGAAGCGCCGCGCATCCTCCTTGATCCGGCCACGCTCGCGGTGGAATGCGGGAGTCTGTTCGTAGGCCGGGAATTCGCCGGTGAGCGTGAGATCCAGCGTGACACCCTGCTCGTTGGCTCGCAGCTGCGAACGAACGCGGCGCAGCGGCTCCTCGACCGAATAGGTGTACGGGCCGACCGTGTAGTGGCCCAATCCGGTGTCGCTGCCCAGTATTTCGGTGGACATGCGCACCACGCGGGTCTCGCCGCCGCGTCGGGTGATCATCGCGTACGCGTCGGTGACGTTGCGATTCGGGTATCGGGCGAGGCCGGTCATCACATTGATGTCGCCGGACTTGTCGAAGCCGTACATCACGATGCGTTCGACCCAGCGCAGGTCGCTCTGGTCGACGTGGTCGAACGAGGTGGGCAGCTGATGACAGAGGAGTTCGTCGTGGGCGGTGAGCATGGGGCGGTCCTTCCTGGGGAGCGACTCGCATTACGTTACGTGCCGTAACGGAATGAAAGTGGCGTTTTCGCGATACTCTTCTCACGTGAGCACCGACCAGGACGTTTCCCGCTCCGAGATCGGCACCGTCGGCCGCCCGCGCGATCCGATCAAGCATCAGGCCGTGGTGCGTGCGACCCGTGAGCTGCTCGACGAGGAGGGATTCGGTGGAGCGACGGTCGCGGCAATCGCCCGTCGTGCGGGTGTGGGCACGCCGACGATCTACCGGCGCTGGCCGCGTCGGGAGGACCTCATCGAGGACGCGGCATTCGGTGCAGAATCCGAATCCCTACCCGAACCGACCGGGGACCTGACGGACGACATCAGCGCGTGGACGGAGCTCTTCCTGCGTCGCCTCGCCGATCCGGTCACCCGTGCGGCGCTCCCTGGTCTGCTGGCGGCCTACCACCGTGAACCGGGCCGATACGAGCAGTTGGTGGCCCGATTCGAGGCCGACGTGCGCGAGTCCTTTGCCGCGATGGTGGCATCGGATACCGGTGTCGACCAGGACAGGGCCGTCGACGTCGACACCATCTTCTCGATGCTGGTGTCGTCGACGCTGGCGCGTGCGCTCACCTTCGGTCTCGACGACGCCGACGACTTCCGCGACCGAACAGTGGCGGCGTTGGTGACCCTGGTCAGGGCGCGGGATTAGCGCGGCGCTCCCGCAACCAGCGGTAGAGGTAGTAACCACCGGCAACAACCACCAGTGCGACTGCGGCATAGAAGAGCACGGTGGTGCCGAGGGCAGCGCCGGCGAAGTAGCCGACCAGCAGCACGGTCGTGGCCCAGCTCGTCGCGCCGAGCACATCGGCCACACCGAATCGGGCTCCCTGCATGTTGCTCATGCCGGCCATCGGTGGCACGAGCGTGCGGACGTAGCCGATCCAGCGACCGGTCGCGACCGCGATCATGCCGTCGGAGTTGATGCGTTCGGCGGCACGCGCCCAGCGTTCCTCGCCGAATCGTCGTCCCATCCGGGAGGACTTCATCCGGTGGCCCGAGCGTCGGCCGATCCAATAGCCGACCGCGTCGCCGGCGACCGCGGACACGCACACCGCGATGATGAGGACGACGATCTGCGTCGACCCGATGGCCGCGGCGACGCCCGCCGCGAGCAGGATCGCCTCGCTGGGAACCAGGAGGCCGAGGACCAGCGTGGCGGTCTCGGAGAAGATGACCGCGCAGGTCACGAGGTACACCGCCCATGACGGCACCGATGCGATCAGATCGACGAGCCAATCGGCCAAGGCGTGCACAGCACAGAGACTAATGACGGGCGGTGACAATGTCGTCGTCGGCGATCACCCGCTGGTGATCTCACCAACAGGTGGCCATAGTCTGTGAGCCCACATACATTGGCATCAGACAACGCGCGTTTCCGAAATTGAGGAGTGGCCCACATGGCATCTGTTCGCAACGCACTCGAGATGGTGTCCGACACCGTCGGTGCGATCCGGGTGCTGCACAAATCCGGTGCGATCAATCTGACCAACCCGGGCGAGGCAGTGAAGGCGGTGAAGCGCAGCAAGACCATCGGCCCGGCGTCCGCGGTCATCGTGCACGGCGCCGAGGAGTACCCCGACGCACCCGCGATCACCGATGAGCGCGGCACCGTGACGTTCGGTGAGCTGGACCGCCAGAGCAACGCGCTCGCCAACACGTTGCTGGCCTCCGGTGTGGCGCCAGGATCGGTCGTCGGTGTGCTCGCCCGCGACCATCGCGGCCTGATCTTGGCGTTGAGCGCGGCGGGACGCGCCGGTTACCGCCTGGCGATGATGAACACCGGGTTCGGCAAGACCCAGTTCGTCGAGGTCGCCGAGCGCGAGAAGGTGCGCGCAATGCTGTACGACGAGGAGTTCATCGATCTCCTCGAGGGCTTGCCCGACATGCCCCGAGTTCTCACCTGGGTCGACGGCGATCGCCCGGTACCCGAGGGCGTCCGCACCCTCGACGAGGTGATCGAGACGGGCGACACCGGCATGCCGCCCGAACCCGAGACGTTCGGCGGATTCGTCATCCTCACCAGCGGCACCACCGGCCTGCCGAAGGGTGCGCAACGATCCAAGATGTCGCCGTTCACCAGCGCGCTGCTGCTCGATCGTGTTCCCCTTCCGCAGCACGGCTCGATGGTGATCGTCTCCCCGATCTTCCACTCCACCGGCTTTGCGGTCTGGGGCGTGGGAACCGCACTCGGCAACCAGACGGTGGTGCTGCGTCGGTTCGACGCGGAGAAGACCCTGACCGCCCTCGCCGAACACCGCGCGGAGGTGTTGGTCGCGGTGCCCACGATGCTGCATCGCATCCTGGCGCTCGGGCCGGAGGTGATCGGCAAGTACGACGTGTCGGCGCTGAAGATCATCGTGATCGCGGGATCGGCTCTGTCACCGGCACTCTCGGAGCGTGTGCAGGACACCTTCGGCGACGTGCTCTACAACATGTACGGCTCCACCGAGGTCGCGATCGCATCCATCGCGCAACCACATGAACTGCGACAGGCACCCGGCACCGTGGGCCGGCCACCGGTGTCGAGTCGCTTGGCGCTGTTCGACGGCGAGGGCAACCGCATCACCGGAAAGAACGTCAGCGGGCGGCTCTTCGTTCGCAACGGGGCGCCCTTCGAGGGTTACACCGACGGTCGCAACAAGGAGGTCATCGACGGCTACATGTCCAGCGGTGACATGGCGCGTGTCGACGACAGTGGACTGTGGTTCATCGAAGGCCGCGACGACGACATGATCGTGTCCGGCGGTGAGAACGTCTACCCGCTCGAGGTGGAGAACCTGCTCGCCGCGCATCCCGAGGTCGCCGACGTCGCGGTCGTCGGGGTCGACGACGAAGAGTTCGGACATCGACTGCGCGCGTTCATCGTTCGGCAACCCGACACCGATCCGCAGCCCGACGACCTGAAGCAACACGTCAAGTCGAACCTGGCCCGCTACAAGGTGCCGCGCGACGTGGTGTTCGTCGAGGAACTACCGCGAAACCCCACCGGCAAACTCGTTCGCCGCAAGCTCCCGACGGGGCCGCTGGACTAGTCCACCTCCGATGGGGGACCTTCCGCCGGCTGAGCACACGCGCACCACCAGGCCTTCGAGGCTCCTCGCTAGCGCTCGTCGCACCTCAGGCAGCGGTAGGGAGTCGCGACTCGCTCGCACCTCAGGGAGCGGAAGGAGGTGGGGTTGCTACTCGGCCAACACCGAGGCCAGGGGATGTGCACGGTAGAAATCGAGATGCGCTCGGGCGGCGGCCTCCCAGGTGAGTGAGCGGGCCAACTCCCGCCCGGTGTCGGTTCGCGCGGGGTCGGGAGTGCGGGCCGCGGCGAGTTCGGAGGCCAGTTCGTCGACGGTCGCGGCGTAACGGACGGCGTCGCCGAAAACCTCTCGGAGGATGGGCAATTCGCGTGCAACCACCGGACGTCCGGCGGCCAGCGCCTCCATCGCGGCGAGACCGAAGCCTTCCTTGATCGACGGGAATGCGAAGACCTCGCAACCGGCGACCAGCGCCGGTAACGCGTCGTCGTCCACGGCGCCGAGCACCACCGGTGTGATGCCCAATTCTTCTCGGCGGGAGTCGAAGTCGGCGCGGTAGTCTCGGTAGTCGAAGAGGGTCTCACCGCCTGCGAAGACGAGTTGCAGATCCGGATCCTCGCGACGCAATGTCGCGAAGGCCTCGAGGAGGTCGATACTTCCCTTGCGTGGTTCGATCCCGCCGACTGCGAGCACGTACCGTCCCAGCTGTCCGCGCCAGGTCTCCCGCTCTGTGGTGGCTTCCGGTGTTGCCGACGCGGCGTCGGCGAACCGATCGAAGTCGACGCCGTTGGGGATCACTGCGGGCGAGCGCCCCCATCCTGCGTGCACTTCGTCGGCCACTGCCTGCGAAACACAGATGCGCGCATAGGGATTGACGACAGCCTTCTCGTGGCACTCCACGAGGATCGGCGTCGTGAACTGGTCGAGGTGGTGGATGGTCCGGATACAGGTGCCCACGGCATTGGCGCTGATGCAGTCCTGGGCGTGCACGATGTCGTACTCGGTGGGATCGAATCCGGCGCGCATGGTGTCGATCGATCTGATGATCCGCGGTGTGACCGCTTCACCCTCGACGTCGGCGAAGGGCAGAAGACGTTGGTGCACAGCCGGATCGATCGAACGGAAGAAACCCTCGTCACCGCCGCGAGCCAGGCTCCACACGGTGACGTCGACGCCGATGCGGGCAAGCGCCTCGGCGAGATTGAGCGTGTGGACCACGCCGCCACGTGGCTTGGTCGAATAGGTCAGGAGGGCAACCCGCATGTCGTCACTCTCCTCGAACGGCCGAAGCGCGCGTTGCGTAGATCTCCGGGCGCAACTCGGCGAGGTGATTCAACACGCGTCGTGCTCGCATGATCTCGGCATCGACGTCGACCAATGCTTTTGCCAGACCACCTTTGGAACGCGTCGTCGCCAAGATGTCGCCGCCAGGGCCGACGATCTTGGCCTGGCCGAGAAACTGCAGCGACCCCGTGACGCCGGTGAGGTTCGACGACACGACGAACACCTGGTTCTCGGCGGCGCGTGCGCAGTCATAGAGGTCGAACAGTCGCGACTGTCGGTCCGCCGGCAGACGAGTGGCCCGGTCGGTGACACTGGCCGGCCAGGCAGACAGCGCTGCGATGATGCGGGCGCCGTCGAGGGCGAGTTTGCGGGCGGACTCGGGAAAGGTCTTGTCGTAGTCGATCAGCATTCCGATGGTTCCGACGGGAGTGTCGAAGGTGCTGAACGAGTCGCCCGCCGTGTACGCCTTCGATTCGCCGGCGGGCTGGTGCACCTTGCGGTGCGTGCCGAGAATACCGTCGCCCGAGAGGCATACGGCCGAGTTGTACCGGTCACTACCGGCGGCCTCGGTGTACCCGATGCAGATGGTCATCGGCCCGGCCGCGGCGACCATCGCGGCCAGTTCGGGTCCGTCGGGATCGAGGGCGGGCGGTAGGTCGTCCGGATCGGGGTCACGCAGGTCACCGATGTATCCGCCGAGCGACGCGTCGGGGAACACGAGCAGATCGACACCATCGCGCGCTGCGGCCTCCACGATTCCGACGGCCTTGGACACGCCGCGTTGCACATCGCGGCCGAAATGCGCTGCCAGCGCGCCCAGGGTGAGGGTGCCCATGTCAGCGAACTCTACTCATGCGGCGCCGAGTCCGGTGACCGTGGACCGGATCGCCGTCGTGGTCTCGCCGTCGGGCCAGCGTAGACGCACACCGGGCTCGTCGGTCAGAAATCCGCACGGCGAGGATGCCGCCGGGGCGGCAACCTCGGTGATCGGGGTGGGGTCTGCGATGAGCATCGCGAAGCCGGGAAAGCAGGTGAGCCAGGATCCCATCGACGCATCGGCCGGTCGCGGAACGGCGTCGACATCGAGCACAGCGCCGGTACCCGACGCCTCGGCGAGCATGCCCAGAGTGCCGGCGACCCCCGCCATGCTGACGTCCTTCGCGGCCGCAGGCGCCAGGTCGGCGACCAACGTCGAGAGTGTCGCGAGCTCGTCGGCCGACCGGGAACTCGTACTGTCCCATTGCCGTCCGTGATAGCCAGGGCGCCACGCGCCACCGAGGTCGGCCAGCAGCGACACCGTGTGTCCGGGCCGTCCACCGCCCGCCGCGACCGGACGATCGGTTCGACCCAGGGCGGTCACCGACAGCGAAGCGGGCACACCGACCTGCGTATGCCCACCGAGAACCGTTGTGCGCCAAGCGTGTGCGGCCGCCGACATCCCGCGGACGATCCGGGTCAGGTGGGAGCGGGTCGGTGCGCCGACGGCGTCGAGCAGGCCGACGGGACGCGCGCCCATCGCCGACAGGTCGTTCATGTTGACCAGCACCGAGCACCAGCCGGCCCACTCCGGGTCGCGCTCGACCATCGACGGCAGGATCGCGTCACAGGCGGCAATGAGGTCGGTATCGGGTATCAGTGCACCGTCGTCGCCGCGGAAACCCTTGGGACCCAGGCCACCTCGCTGTGCCATCAGTGGTCGGAGGACGTCCGCCAGCAGCGATTTGGAGCTGTCGGCGAGCCGCTGGACGTGATCGATGGGCCAGGTCATCCGACTATGGGCGCGGCCGGCAATTGTCGGGCCCGTGCCCCGCAGCGTCCATCCCAGGGCCGAGAACATCCGCAGGTAACGGTCTTGGACTGTCGCATCGAACCGCAGCACCCCGGCCGATTCGGCATGCGCGCATGCCGCTCGGATCAGAGCCGGGCCGATCCCGGCTGAGTCACTGCCCGCCGCGACGACCAGTCTGCTGCCGGCCCACCAGCCCAGATCCGTTGTGGTGACGGGGGAGAGTCGAACTCCGCCGACGACATCGCCGTCGGTCGTGATTGCCGCGAGCACCACGGTACGTGGATCGTCGTCCGCGTCGTCGCGGTCGGTTCCGGCAAACAATCCTTGACGATCGACGAACTCGTCGTGCCGAAGTCGATGGTAGGCGGCGAGTTGCTTCGCGCCGTCCACCCGGCGAATCAAGTACGACGGTGGTGCAGTCCGCGGGCCGGCGAGAATCGACAGATCAACCCCAGACGCCGGTTGATGAGTGGAGCTCGGATCGAGATGATTGCCGTCCAACATGATTCAGCCTCCCACCGCCGGCAGGATGCTGCATGCGCCACAGGCTGCGCACCCGGCGCGCTGGTCCGAACCCGTCATCCCGATCAGGCGCAGGTGGTCGGCGACCTCGCGGCTGATCTTCTCGACCACGGCCGGGTCGGGTGCCCTCGCCTCATCGACGTCGACCGCCAGCGTCCCGCGATGAGGCCGGAACGGAACGACGAACGGGTAGACCCCGGCATCGGCGAGTTCCTTTGCACCCGTAATCAGTTCGTCGGGCTCCTCGCCAAGTCCCACCAGCAGGTAGGTCGACACCTGGTTGCGGCCGAACACGCGAACCGCCTCGGACCACGCGGCGCGGTACTCGGTGAGGGGGACGGTCGACTTTCCCGGCATCCATCGTCTGCGTACGGAATCGTCCAGGGATTCGACGTGGATGCCGATGGCGTCGGCTCCTGCTTCGCGGAGATCGGTGATGGTGGACAAGTCGGCGGGTGGCTCGCATTGCACCTGGATCGGCAGGTCGGGGACGGCGCGCTTCACAGCGCGGACGCAACGCGCGAGATGCCTTGCGCCGCGATCCCGTCCGGCCGAGGTGCCGGTGGTCATCACCATCTGCGTGACGCCGTCGAGCTCCACCGCGGCACGGGCCACTGCGGCGAGCTGCTCGGGCTTCTTGACCGCCACCGTCGAACCCGATCGGAGCGACTCTTCGATGGAGCAGAACCGGCAGCGTTGGTCCTCGGCGTAGCGGATGCAGGTTTGGAGAACGGTGGTCGCAAGGACGTTGCGTCCGTGCAGCTTTGCGAGCTGTTCGAACGGAACCCCATCGTCGGTGGTGAGATCGTAGAATCGTGGGCGCCCGATCACGTCGATCGCGAGTCCCGCATCCTCGCCGTCGAGCAGGACACGTGATCCGTCGAACACGAAGGGACTGTCGGAATTTCGCGGGATCGCGGCATGCAGTCCGTCGACGATCAGGTGTCCGTCGTCGGTGGGACCGGCGCCGCCGGTACGGTTGACCGGTGGCGTGCCGCGGATTCCGAGAAGCGCTAGATCGACCCTGGTGGAAGCCGTCATCGTGTTGTCTCCGTTCGACCCTGTCGTTGACCGTCGGGGCATGCGTCTTCCTGACTACTGACCTGAGGCGAGTCGCAGTTCGGGCCGGCCCAGTGCGGCCCCGATCGACTCCGCGACGTGGCGCGCATCCCGGTCGATCCCGAGGAATCGTCCCGAGCCCCAGGTGTGCATCCAGGGCAGACCGACGAAGCTGAGTCCCCGAATCTGAGTCGCGCCACGGGTTTGCATGGGTCGGCCCGCACCGTCGAACGCGCTGGCCTCGATCCACCGGTAGTCGGGCCGGTAGCCGATGGCCCACACGATCGCGGTGATGCCGGCGGTGTCGAGGTCGAGTTCGGTTGGCTCGCTGTCGGGTTGCCACACCGGCTGGTAGCGCCCGGGTTCGGGTGCCTCGATGCAGTTGTCGTCGATGTAGCGATCGATGTCTACACAGATGGAGTTGTAGACGGTGTCGGCCTTGTCGAGCGAGTCGGTGAGGGTCGGGGCGAACTGCAACGCCGAGTCCTTGCCTCCGGCGAGATGTCCGTAGAGGTGCATGCCTTCGAGTGCGAACCGGCGAAGGTCGATGTCACGTCCGCCGTCGCGGCCGGTCACATAGTGATTGGTCTTTTCCTGCGCAGCTTTGCCGCCCGGATACTGCTGTGCCGCGATGTCATACAAGCCCATGTCGGAGAGCCACGTCATGCAGTCGCGTCCGCGGTAGGTCCGGGCAACCCGGGGCGCGTTCCCGACGGCGAGGTGTACCTCTCGACCGGCGAGGTGGAGGTCCTCGGCGATCTGGGCCCCCGACTGGCCGGTGCCGACCACGAGAACGGCCCCGTCGGGGAGTTGATCGGCGTTGCGATACTGCTCGGAGTGAATCTGTGTGACTGCGGGATTCAGCGACGCGGCGTAGGGCGGGATCACCGGGATCGGGTAGCCGCCGGTGGCCACCACCACCTGGTCACAGGTGAGCACTTGTTCGCCGGTCGGGCCGGTCATCGTGAGTTCGAAGGCGTCGCTGCCGGGTTGGCGCAGACGAGTCACGGATGTGTGCGTGCGCATCGGTGGTTCGAAGGTGGCGAGCCAGCCGTCGAGCCACTCGATCACTTCGTCGCGCGTCATGAATCCGTCCGGATCGGTTCCCGAGTATGTGTAGCCGGGCAGCCGGCAGTGCCAGTTCGGTGTGACCAGGGTGAAGTTGTCCCAGCGCTTGTCGGACCATGCGTGCATGGGGGTCTGCGACTCCACCACGAGGTGTTCGATGCCGGCCCGGCCCAGGTACCAGCTGACGGAGAGTCCGGCCTGCCCGCCGCCGATGATGACGACGGGGACGTGATGTGTTGGGGTATGAGCCGATTCGCTCATGATGGCTCCAGGTGGGTTCTGTGTTAGGTGATGGGCAGTGGCGGGTGCATGGTCACAACCTCGACCATTGATTCGGTGGGGTAGCGGACCGCAGCGGCGCGGATGTCGTCGGCGGTCGCCGCTGCGGACGTGCACGCGAAGCCGAACTTGGCGCGGACGCGTTCGGCTGCTTCGTCGAGGGCCTCGGTGGCGCGTCGGCTGAACTCGCCGACCGTGTAGCTCGTCTCGGGTTGCAGGTGGTCGTGGATCACCAGGCTCGGCGAATAGCATTCCTGCACTGCGCCATCGGGCCACCGCACGGTGAACGTCATCTCAGGCATGGGCCAGACTCCGCCATCCTGCGTCGCCGGTGGCGTCGAGTTCGGTGAGGGCGCCGTAGGCGTCGGGTCGTCGGTCGCGGAGGTGGAACATGCCGGCCCGCATGGCGGTGAAGGTGCCGGCGATGTCGACCTCGGCGACGGCGAGTCCGGCATCGAGCAGGGTCGAATCCAGCACATTGCCGCCGGGATCGACGATCTTCGCGTTGCCTACGTAGCGCAGGGAACCAAACGTCCCGGCCTGATTGGACGCCACCCAGAACACCTGATTGTCCAGTGCCCGTGCCGAATCGAACAGATTGAAGCGGTACGTCCAACGGTCGTCCTGCAGGTTCTCCGCGGTGGCTGTTCGGGCCGCCGGCCATGCCGACAGGCTGGCGATGATCTCCGCACCGCCCAACGCCATCACCCGGGCCGCCTCGGGGAATGCCTTGTCGTAACAGATCTGGAGTCCGACGCGCCCGACCGGAGTGTCGAACACCCCGTAGTCCGTGCCAGACGAGTACGACATGTTCTCGCCGAGTGGCTGATGCACCTTGCGGTAACTGCCGTAGATCGTGGTTCCGTCGAGCACGGCGGCCGCGTTGTAACGCGTCTCTCCGTCCTCCGCGAGTTCGCAGAATCCGATCGCGACGACCATGTCACCGACGATCGATTGCACCCGTTGGATTTCCGGGCCGTCGAGGCGGATTGCGGGAGGTAGCGATCGCGACGTCGTCTTGACCGTGTCGCCATGGTTGCCGAGTGAGGAGAGGTAGCCGCCGATGGCCGCTTCGGGAAAGACGAGGAAGTCGACGCCGCGTTCTCGTGCTCGCGCGACGTACTCGGCGATGGTCTGGTAGTTCTGTTCGAGATCGCGGGTGAAATTCGCCGCAACCGATCCGATGACAGTCATGGTCACACCATGTACGTGGAGTTGATGATGGCGCCCTTGCGGGCGTAGTGGATGATGGCGTCCTGCACGTCGAGTGGGTGAGCGGGGATGACGCCCTCGATCAGATCCTCCTCGCGTCCGCCGTGCAGTGCCAGGCCGAATCGGCAGCAGAACACCGTGCCGCCCTCGGAGATGAAGGTCTCCAACGAGTTGTTGATGTTCTGCTCGCCGGGGAAACCGGAGTCTCCCGTCGTCGGAAAGCCACGGGTGGCAAGACAATTGATCGCGCCCGGGCCGTAGAAGTAGATGGCCGACTCGAATCCCTTGCGGAGTGCGCGTGTTGCCTGGAGCACGGCCACGAAGGAGACCGAAGACTCGTGCGCGATGCCGTGCACGAGCGTGAAGTACGTCTCGCCGTCCTCGGCCTGGTAGTCCGGGAAGATCTTGGTTCCGCCATAGATGTTGGAGCCCTTGGGAAGTGATGGATGTGGGATCTCCGCGAGAGACGACGCGATGTTGGCGGTGATGGTCTCGTCGAACGACGGCATGGCTGCTCCTGGGAGTCACGTGCGCAGGCACGGTGGCGGGGGTCAGGCGACGCTGCCTGGAGTGATCGAGTTGGACTACGATCGTGGGTAGCGCTGCTGGCTACGAAATACAGTTCACGCCCACAGTATTTCGTGGTGGTTACGAGCGGACTAATTGAGCGGCCGATCCCGTTAACATGACCGCTGGCTCCACCGAGTCAGCGACCCACCCCACCGACGAACACTTGGCGGGTGGTCGTCGAGCCTTGGGGCGCACCAAAAGTGGGGGAAGAAGTTTCGTCCCCTATCCTTGGTGTCGTCCCCACGAAATTTCGCGGGGACGACTTGGAACTTGGGGGAAGAAGTTCTTCCCCTAGATTTTTCGGGCCGGGTGCTGGCGCACTACCCCAGTTCAGAGCGGCAGTCACCAAGCGCTCGGATCATCGACCCACCCGCTGACGTCGTCGGCGATCGTAGAGGCCAGAAGAGCCTGGTCGCCGAGCGCGAGGCATTCCGACCCACCGAACCCACCGCGATCCTGTCGGATGCCTGTGCCCCTCAACCCCACCACGTGCACTATCCACGTGGCCAGCCTCCCAGGTACAGATTTCCGCAGGTCGCCGCGGTGGTCACCCAACATTTCGAGTCAGCGCAGATAGCGCTCGACGGAGCGCTCGGGTGTCAGATCGAGACGGCGAAGCAGTTGTGCGTTGAGCGCGACCACGACCGTCGACGCCGACATGAGGATGGCACCGACGCTCATCGGGAGGACGAATCCGATCGGGGCCGCGATTCCGGCCGCGAGTGGAACCGAGATGAGGTTGTATCCGGCTGCCCACCAGAGGTTTTGCTTCATCTTCCGGTAGGATGCGCGGGAGAGTTCGATGACCGACAGCACCGATCGTGGATCGTCCGACGCGAGGATGACGCCGGCTGAGGCGATCGCTACGTCGGTTCCCGCGCCGATCGCGATCCCTACGTCGGCCGCAGCGAGCGCGGGGGCGTCATTCACGCCGTCGCCGACCATGGCGACCCGGCGTCCTTCGCTCTGCAACTCGGCGACCTTGGCAGCCTTGTCTTCCGGGCGCACACCGGCATACACGCGATCGATGTCGAGTTCGGTGGCGACCGTGGCGGCGACGGCCTCGGCGTCGCCGGTGATCATGACCACCGCAACGCCGGCGTTGTGGAGTGCCTCGACGGCCTGTCGCGATTCGGGCCGGATCTCGTCGTCGAGCCGCAGCGCTCCGATGACCGCGCCGTTGGACACGACGTGCAGGATGATTGCGCCCTCGCGGCGCCACTCGTCGGCGACACCGAGTTCGTCGGCGCGTTCCTCGTCGAGCAGGTGGGGTCCGCCGACCCGCACCCGACGACCGTCGACGGTTGCGGTGACGCCCACCGCTGGAGATGACGAGAAGTCCGACGCCGCAGTAACATCCAATCCTCGCGCGTCGGCCGCGGCGGTGATGGCCCGGCCGAGCGGGTGTTCGCTGTCGGCCTCGGCGGCCGCGGCCACGGCGAGCACGTCGTCGGCGTCGTGCCCGGGGGCGGGCTCGATTCCGGTGACGGCGGGCGCGCCGGCGGTGAGGGTTCCGGTCTTGTCGAACAACACGGCGTCGACGGTCCGCATGGTCTCCAGGGCCAGGCGATCCTTGACGAGGACGCCTCCGCGCGCGGCACGTTCGGTCGCGATGGCAATCACCAGGGGGATGGCCAATCCGAGGGCGTGCGGACAGGCGATCACCAGAACAGTGATCGCTCGGACCACCGCGTCGTCGGGCATGCCGATCGCCGTCCACACCACCGCGGTGATCAGCGCTGCGCCGAGTGCGAACCAGAACAACCAGCCTGCTGCGGTATCGGCAAGGCGTTGTGCGCGGCTGGAACTCGACTGCGCATCCGTGACGAGTCGCTGGATTCCGGCCAGTGCGGTGTCGTTGCCTATTGCGGTGACGCGCACCCGAATCCCAGAGTCCGTGGCCACCGTGCCGGCCACCACGCGATCGCCGAGCCGACGGTCGACGGTCCGCGATTCGCCGGTGACCATCGATTCGTCGATCCCGGCCGAGCCTTCCACGATCACTCCGTCGGCGGGAACCGTGCCACCGGGCCGCACGATGACGACGTCATCGACCACGAGGTCGGCAGGGGTGACGGTCACGACGTCGTCGCCCTCGATCCTCTCGGCCTCGTCGGGCATCAGCGCTGCGAGCGAGTCCAGCGCCGACGTCGTCTGCGCAAGAGAGCGCATCTCGATCCAGTGCCCGAGCAGCATGATGACGACGAGTAGCGCGAGTTCCCACCAGAAGTCCAGGTCGTCGTCGAGCACGCCCAGCGTGGCTCCCCACGACGCCACGAACGCCACGGTGATGGCCAGGGCGATGAGGAGCATCATCCCGGGTTGCCGCTGCCGGATCTCACCGATTGCGCCGGTCAGGAACGGGCGACCGCCCCAGACATATATCACCGTCCCCAACAGCGGGGATACCCACGACACCCAGGTGGCATCCGGTAGGTGGTAGCCGATCAGGTGCGCGAACATCTCGCTGGCCACCACGACCGGGACGCCCAGGACCAGCATGATCCAGAAGAGTCGACGAAAGACGGCCACGTGGTCGGCGTGACCACCGTGGCCCGAGTGGTCGGTGTGGCCGGCATGGCTGCTGTGATCGCCGTGCATCATGTGATCACCGTGCATCGTGGGGTCGTGATGGGAGGTGGCCATGGCGCCACCGTATACCCTATAGGGGTATCAGCGCGACCCGCGACCGGGTTCCATGATCGTCTCCGCAAGCGCGGTCAGGCTGACGGTGAGGATCTGCTGGACTTCGCTCTTGGACAACGACTCTCGATCCAGCCATTCCCGTGCGGCGGCCCGCACCATGCCACCGTAGGCACGAATGGCGGCGGATGCCGTTGCGCGCGAGGCGTCGTCGCCGTCGAACCCGATGGCCTCGAGAACGCGCTGTGCGGCGTGGTCGTCGGCCTCGTCGAGAATGGCACGCACCTCGGGGTCGTCGCCGACGCCTTCGCCGCCGACGGCAAGCCAGGCGCGGCCGTGGGTACCGAGCACTGTCAGGAGCCAGTCGACGGACGATTGCACCCGTTGGTGCAGGGTGCCTTCCGGCAGATTGACCTCGTCGAGCTCGGGCACGAACATCATCGCCCGGACGACCTCGAGGTAGAGGTCGCGTTTGGTGCCGAAATAGTGGTTGAGCAACCCGCGGGCGACTCCGGCGTCACGTGCGACCGAAGCCATTTGCACAGCGGCATAGGGCTGTTCGCCGAATGCGCGGATCGCGGCAGCCAAGATGTCGGACCGGCGTTCATCGGGCCCGAGCCGGCGCCAACGAGGCTCCTCGGATGTGCTCACCCCTGTCATGGTGTCACACGGGGGTGCAGCGTCGGGCTCAGGTGAGCTCGCGGAGGAGCAGATGCAGCACTGCCGTCGTCGCCAGTGACCGGACGGACGCCCGATTGCCCGGGAATCGACGCGTCACGGTGACCGTGTCCCGACCGGCGATGGCGATTCCGAAGCAGACCGTACCGACCGGTTTGTCCGGACTGCCGCCGTCGGGGCCGGCGACACCGGTGGTGGAGACTGCGGTGTCGGTGTCGAGACGATGCAGCGCGCCTTCCGCCATGGCCCGGGCAACCTGCTCGCTCACCGCGCCGAACTCGGCGATCATCTCGGCAGGCACGTCCAGGAGGCCGGTCTTGACGTCGTTCGCGTACGACACCACACCACCCATGACGTAGGCCGACGACCCGGCCCGGTCGGTGAGACGCGCGGCAACCAGTCCGCCGGTGCACGACTCGGCGGTGGCCATGCGCCGACCGGTCAGCGCCGCGGCGATCAGATCTGCGAGCGTGGCGCCGTCGGTCGAGAAGATCTGCCGCTCATGAGCGTCGAGCAACACGCGCACCAGCCCGTCGTAGGACGACGCCGCCTCGGCCGGAAACCGCGTGACGATCTCGACTTCGCCGCCGCGCAGGCAGGTCGTGATCTCCAGGTCGTCGAAGCCGTCGACCTGACCCTCCGCATTGCGGAGGGTCGCGGCCAGTTCGGCTTCTCGCAGGCCGTACGCACGGATGGTCTCCTGGCGGTGCTCGCCGCGTCTCGCGATGGCGTCGGCGATCTGCGGGGTGGCCAGACCGGCCGGCCACATCGCCTGCAGCTCGGCCGGCGGCCCCGGCAGGATGAGGATCGCGGGCCGTGCGGGCTGCGCACTGATCGCCACTCCGGGCGCGGTTCCGACCGGCGCAATCGATTGTGCACCAACGGGTACCAATGCCTGTTTCCGAACGCCTGCCGCAGTCGCGACCGGGTCGGTCTGCACCCCGGAGCGGGACTGCCAGTCGCGCACACGTTCGGCGATATGCGCCTCGAGGTCCGCCTCCACACGCAGTTCCAGCCCCGCAAACGACGCGACGGTGGCGACGGTGGCGACGGTGAGATCGTCGGCCGTCGGGCCCAGGCCGCCGGTGGTGACGATCAGGTCCACCCGTTGCTCGGTGAGGAACGCCAGTTGCGCGGTCAGGTCGGCAGGCCGGTCGCCGCAGATGGTGATGTGTGCGACGTCGACGCCCAGTTCGAGGAGTCGCGCGGCCACCCACGGACCGTTTCGGTCGGTCACCCGACCCGACAGAACCTCGGTACCGGTGACCACGATGCCCGCGCGCACACTCACCTCGTCGAGCCTAGTCGCCTGCTGCCCGAGGGGCGTGCGCCCGCGGGTTGTCCGCATGATCGGCCAATGCCCGGACATCGGGCAGCGTCGTCGCCGATCATGAGTGCAACCGATCTCGAAAGGTGGACGATGAACGGTCGGACGATCGCGACGTCGATGTTGGGGCAGTTCAAGCGGGCCCGGGTCGCCTACTTGAAGCTGCGGGGACAAACACCGGACACCGTCGCCGAGCAGCGCGTCGCCAGCGGCAAGACGTGGGAGGAGTTCTGCGACACGCTCAAGGCGGCGGGCGCGGCGGTCGTGTTCCCCGGGACGCCGACCGACCCGCTCACGCAGGCCGAGGGCTACCGCTACCTCAGTCGCCTCACCCGCGCCGGACTCGAGGCGTTTGTCGAGTACGCCGATCCTCGCGCACCGGTACTGCGCCGCATGGTGCACGAGACCGTGAAGATGGGTTCGGACAACCCCGACAACTTCTACATGAACGCCAATATCGACGGGACACTCGAGTACCGGATCAGCGGCACGCGAGGCACCGTCGACTACCTCGGCTTCGGTACGCAGGAAGGCAATTACGGGGAAGGCGGCCAGATGCCGACCACCGGCTATGTGGAGGCCGCCGAACTCGCCATCGCACCCGACGGCTCCTTCGAACTCATCGTCAGCGCAACCGAGCACAGCGGGAACTGGCTACCGATGACGCCGGAGACCGGACTGCTGATCGTGCGGCAGACCTTTGCCGACCGCACCACCGAGGTCCCTGCCGAAATCGAGATCGAGGTGCTCGGCGGGTCGGCCTCACCGGAGCCCCTGACCGCCGCGCAACTCGACGCCGGACTCGGGCGTGCGAGTCTGTTGGTTGCGGGTGCATCGATGCTGTTCGCCAAGTGGGCCAAGGACTTCCAGAAGTATACCAACGAGTTGCCGATGTTCGATCCGGAGCGTTCGACGAAGGCCGGCGGCGATCCGAACATCATCTACTACCACAGCTATTGGCGGCTCGGACCCGACGAGGCGCTGGTGATCGACAGCGAGATCCCCGAATGTGACGGCTGGAACTTCCAACTCGACAATCACTGGCTGGAATCGTTGGACTACCGCTATCACACGGTGCACGTGAACAAGCACACCGCGAAGTATCGGCCCGACGGCTCGGTGCGGATCATTGTCGCGCACCGGGACCCGGGACTTCCCAACTGGATCGAGACCACCGGGCATGACTGTGGCGCAATGTCATTCCGCTGGATTCGCGCCCAGAACCACCCGCAGCCGCAGACTCGGGTGGTGCGGGTCGACGACCTCGCGGGTCTCCCGTGACCGACGGATTCACCCCCTTCGTTCGGCGGCCGATCCGCCTGCTCAACCGTCTCGGCTCTTTGCTCGAGGAGCGAGGTGTCACGGTGGACCTGTCCGCCGAGACATTGCGTCGTCGTGCGGTGAAGGCCACGGGATTGCCGTGGTCGGCCGATCGTCAGACGGATCTTGCATTGGATGCGTTGTGCCGCTCGATCATCGAGGACGCCCAGCTGAGTACCTTTGGGGCGCTGGTGATCCGGGCCCGCATGCACGGCATCCTCACCACGCGCCTGCGCGTCGCGGCGCTACTCGAACGTTATCCCGACATCGCGACACTGCCCATCGAACCGCCCATCGTCATCGCCGGCCTGCAGCGCAGCGGCACGACGATGCTGCACCGGCTCATCGCCGCGGACCCGGACATGCGGGCCGTCGGCTCCTGGGAGGTGGTGCATCTGCTTCCGCGTAAGCGAGAGAAGTCGGGTCGGCCGACCGTGCGGATCGCCCAGACCAAAGCCGCGGAACTAGCGCTGCGCTACTTGAATCCGCAGTTCTTCGCGATCCATGCAGTGGAGGCCGACGGTCCCGAGGAAGACGTTCTGCTGCAGGAGTATTCGCTGCTCTCGCAGGTTCCCGAGGCTATGCTGCACGTGCCGTCGTATGCCGAGTGGCTGTCGAAGCAGGACATGCACGGTTCGTATGCCTACCTGAAGGTCCTGCTTCAGATCCTGCAGTGGCAAGACCCCCGTCGCCGCTGGGTGTTGAAGACACCTGCACACCTGGAGCACCTCGACACCCTTCTCGACGTCTTCCCGGATGCGCTGATCGTGCAGACCCATCGCGATCCGCTGCGCACCACGGCGTCGTTCTCGAGCATGCTCGCCCACGGACACTCCATGTTCAGTGAGCACGTCGATGCGCGTGAGGTGGCGCGCCACTGGCTGACGCGTAATGCGGACATGGTGAATCGTGCGCTCGACGTACGTGAGCAGCGTCCCGAGGTCTTCCTCGATGTGCGCTACGAGGACCTGGTCGACGATCCGATGGCCCAAGTCGAACGCATCTATGCCGCAGTAGGATTCGAACTGACCGAGGAGGTGCGCGCGCGGATGGAGGAGCACCGGAAGGGGCACGCCCAGCACAGCCACGGCGTGCACAGGTACTCATCGGAGGAGTTCGGGCTGAGCGAAGGTGAGGTAAACGACGCGTACGCGCGATACCGTGCAGCGTTTGCGCTCTGAGCTTTCAGAGCGGGTAGGCGGTGGCGGTGAGTTCTTCACCCTTGGCCCACAGGCGCGCTGCGACATCGAAATCGCATGCAGCCGTCGAGCGTCCGAAGAGCACGGGCTCGCCACGCAGCGCCCAGATGCCGTCGACGCCGACGTAGCTGCCCGGCGCGATGGGCCGGGTCAGGCAGTAGAGCGTGGTCTGCGCACCGGCGTCGTTGTCGTTGGCCAGTAGCGACGCGCCGCTCTGGACGATGCGATGGGCGATACCCAGACCTGGCTTGTTGGAGATGTTCGACGCCACCCAGCCCGGCGTGGTCATCATCGCGCTGACCTCGGATCTGCTGCTGCGCAGTCGTCGATCGAGTTCGAGTCCCCAGAGCATCACGGCCAGTTTCGATCTCGCGTACGCACGGGCGGGATTCCAGCCCTTTGACGTCAGGTCGAGGTCGTCGGGGTCGAGGGTGGCGCCACGATGCGCGTCCGACGCGACCAACACGATCTGCCTCGTGATGCGGGGCAGCAGCAGGTTGGTCAACGCGAACGGGCCGAGGAAGTTGGTGCCGATGCCGAGCTCGAATCCGTCTGTGGTGGTGCGATGCTGGTGTGGGAAGACTCCGGCATTGTTGATGAGATAGTCGACGCTGCCGTCGAGCGTCTCGGTGAACTCCCGCACCGAGGCAAGGTTTGCGAGGTCGAGATGGATGACCTCGCAGTCGCCGCCGAACTCCGCCGCACGTTGCTTCCCGAGTTCGACGTTGCGCACGGCGAGTACCACGCGCACGTCCGCTTGCGCGAGGGCTCGCGCGGTGGCCATGCCGAGACCGTTGGTGGCGCCGGTGACAACGGCTCTGCGTCCGGCCAGCGCGGTGAGGTCTTCCATGCGCTCAGTGTGTCACCGTACAGTCCATCCTCGATAGGACTCGGTCAGACGCCAGTGGTGGAGTTCACCGTGACCGCCACTGGGGTCGATCCGCCATGCCCGTCGCTCACGGTGACGACAAACGTGTCCGACCAGTTGACCCCCGGTTGATTGCCCGTGTAGGTCCACGCCCCGGTCGTCTCGTCGATGACGACTGTGCCGTGCGAGGGTGCGGTGGTCACCGCGTAGATGAGGGCGTCTTCGTCGGCGTCCGACCCGGTCACGACCCCCGATCTCACCGGCGTGGTAAAGGCCTGCAGGTCGGTGGTGAAAGCGTCTGTGACGTAGAGGGTCTTCCCGTCCGGCGACACGACCAGATCGTTGGGTAGGTAGCCAGAGCTGGTCACCGCGAGGGTACTGACGCTCTCGCCGCTGACTGTATCGATGACCGCAACACTCTTGTTGCCCTGCCCGTTGACGGTGGCGACATAGAGCGATTTGCCATCAGGAGTTATCGCCGCAGCCGTTGTCTGGCGTCCGAGCGGGATCACCTTGGTAACCGCCATCGTCGCCGAGTCCAAGACATATACGGAGTTGCTCGTCCCGCCGGTGACATAGAGCGTGTCACCGTCGGGCGATATCACGATGTCGGTGATGCCGACGGAGGACAAGGCTGACGGAGTGGTTTCACCGGTCTCGATGTCTATGCGCGCCACCGTGCCCGAGTGGGCGGCGTAGATCGCGGTACCGTCGGGGCTCGGCCTGACAATGTAGGCGGCGTCACCGCTCACGTTCGGGACGGTGGAGACGGCGAGGGTCTCCGCGTCGATCACCGCCACCGACGGGCCGGCGGCGTCGCTGCCGACGTAGATCCATCGTCCGTCGGAACTCACCGCGACCGTAGTGGGTTTCTGGACCGGGATGGTGTGGGTGACCGTGCCGGAGGCGGTGTCGACGACGGACACGCTGTTGCCCCAAAAGTTCGCGACGTATGCCGTCGTGCCGTCGGGACTCAGCGCAACCGCTTGCGGGTTCTGTCCCACCGTGACCTTCGTGATGCTGCCGTTCGTGGTGTCGAGGATGACCAGGTGCCCCGTCTGGTACTCCTGGCTGGGCATATACACGTACCGCCCGTCCGGGCTTACCGCGCTGCCATTGAGCCACTCGTAATGGATTCTGCCGCCAACGGTGCCGATGGCGCCGACGGTGGTGGTCGTGCGCGTGCTGTTTTGGGACGACAGCACGGTGTAGCCGGCCGTGGGTGCGTTGTTGAAGGGATAGAGCGTGACGGGGATCGCGTGGGTGGTCGTGCCGCCGTGGCCGTCGGTGGTGGTGACGGTGATCGTGTCTGTGGCCGGGAGGCTGGGATCGCCCGCGAGTGCGTGGACGTAGTCAGGATCGGCGCCGTAGTACACGGTGATGGAACCGTCGGTGTTGTTGATGACGGTGGCGACCCCGCGTTGGGATGAGGCAGTGGTGGTGAGGTCATCGCCGTCGCCGTCGGTGCGGGTGAAGGTGTAGGAAACGCTGTTGTACGCGTTCTGGGCGTCCGTGAGCGTGAGTACCGGGGCGCTGTTGACGGGTGCGATCAGCGGGCTCAGCGTGACTGTGCTCGTGCCGCCGTGACCGTCGTCTGCGGTGACGGTGAAGGTGTCGCTGCCGAGCGGGATGCCGTCGGCGGCGAGTTGGTGGGCGTAGTCGGCATCGGGTACGTAAATGATCGCGACGGTCCCGTCCCCGTGATCGTTGATATCGATCGTGCCGTGTGCGGGCGTGGTGTGGGTGATCACGAGGTCATCGCCGTCGCCGTCGGTGCGGGCCAGGATGTAGACGCTGGTGTTGTCTGGGTAGGTTCCGCCGCTGAGCACCGCCAGCGACGGCCCCTGATTCTGGGCGGTGACCGGCACGGTGATGGTTGCTGTTGTTCCGGATGCTGGTGTGACGCTGTAGGTGTGGCGTTGACCGTCGGTGGCGGTGATGGTGAAGGTGTCGGTGGCCGGCAGGGTGGGGTCGGCGGCGAGGGCGTGGGCGTAGGTGGGGTCGGGGGTGTAGGTGTAGGTGCCGTCGGGGTTGATGGTGACGGTGCCGTGGTCGGGTGCGTCGATCAGGGTGTAGGTGAGGGTGTCGCGGTCGGGGTCGGTGGCGCCGAGGGTGCCGGTGACGGTTCCGGTTGTGGTGTCGACGGTTTGGCCGGTGGGGGCGAGGTTGGGTGCGCTGTTGAGGTAGCGGCGGTTGAGTTGTTGCCATGCGGCCCACACGAACACGAGAGCGGGTTGTGCGGGGGTGGGATTCGGGCTGGATTGGTGGGGGTTGTAGCCGAACAGGGTGAGGATGCCGGCCACGATGCGGGTGGGGGTGTTCTCGACGGGGGCGCCGTTGTCGGTGGTGGTGGCCGGTGCGGGGCCGTTGCCGGTGACCGTGCCGCCTTCGGGGGTGGCGGGTGGTGTGGTGGTCTGCAGGAGTGCGGGGGTCTCGGTGACAGTTGTCGGTGCTGCGGGTGAATGTCGTTGTGTGTCGGGGTGTTCGGCCACCTGGGTGGTGTCGGGTGTAGTGGTGGTGGCTGGTTCGTGGCGGTCGGGGGTGGGGGTGGTCTCGGTGGCGGCGGTCGGCGCGTTGTTTGCGATCGTGGGGGTGGGTTCGGGTGTGGCCGTGGCGCTGTCGGGTGTGACGGTCACCACCGCGGGCGGGGTGTCGGCGTTGTCGTCGGTCTGGTCGGTGTCGTCGGGCGTGGTGGTCGAATCGGCGTCGTTGTCGGTGTTGTCGGCCGCATCGCCGTCGGTGGTCTCGTTGTCGGAGTTCTGTCCTGCGGCGGCTGCCGGGTCCGAATCGTTGTTCGTCGAGTTCGATGAACTGGAATCATCTCGCGAGTGATCGGACTCCGATTCCGAGGACGAGTCGTCGGAGGTGTCGTCCGAGGTGGAGTTGGAGCTGTTGGACGATCCGTCGGAGGGTTCGGCGAAGGCGACGACGGGGCTGCCGCCGAGCCAGAGTGCGGCTCCGGCGCCGGTGGCCGCTGCGAGGGCTTTGATGCGATGGGTGGTGGTGCGGTGGTGCATCGCTGCGGTCCTCCTGGGAATGAGAAGGGCCGCAGCCGGATTCGTCCGGTCCAGGCTCTCCTTCTCGCCTCACCCGCAACGTTACGAATGTCGACGCGGTGAGGTAAGTCCCAGTTTGGGGCCACGGTTAGCGACGCTAACCATGAACTTTGCTCGCGCTACATCATCGAGAATGCTTGCCGGAGAACTCCTTTTCGCTTTCGATGATGCCGTCGAACTCGGCGTCCACCTTTGCGGTGTCCATCAACTCGGTGTCGAGCAGCTCGGGTGCGGACGCTGCCAGTTGCGCACTCTCCTCGAGCGACGAGCTCGTCTTGAGCGCGACTTCCTTGATGAACAGGATGGCGACCAGGCTGAGCGCGGCCATCACGCCGGCGACCAGGAAGATCCGGGCCGTGCCGTCGCCGTATGCGCCGCGGACGATGTCGGCGATCGGACTCGGCAACTCGTTGAGGTTCGACAATCCCGCATCGGACCCACCGGTTTGCGCGGGGTTGATGCCGACGGCGCGTAGGCCCGACGCGATCAGGTCGGTCACGTGGTTGGAGAGAACGGCACCCAGCACGGACACGCCCGCCGCGCCACCGAGGGAACGGAAGAACGTGACTGTCGAGGTGGCGGCACCGAGGTTGTCCGGGGTGACGTTGTTCTGCACGGCGAGGACCAGGTTCTGCATCGTCATACCCATGCCGAGCCCCAGGATGAAGAGGTATCCGCCCAGCAACACCATGTTGGTGTGCGCGTCGATCGTCGACAGGAGCCCGAAGCCCGCGGTCATCGCTGCGGCGCCGGCCACCAGGAAGCCCTTCCATCGGCCGTACCGGGTGATGAGTTGGCCCGACACGGTGGCCGACACCATCGAACCGATGATCATCGGCAGCGTGAGCAGACCGGCCGCCGTCGGTGAGTAGCCACGTGCGATCTGGAAGTACTGGCCGAGGAACACGGCACCGCCGAACAGGGCGACACCGACTGCGACGCTCGCGAGAGTGGCCAGCGCGGTGGTCCGATCGCGGAACAGGCGCAGCGGAATGATCGGGTCGGCGACGCGCGACTCGGTGATCAGTGCCGCGATGAGCAACACCACGCCCAGTGCGACAAGGCCGATCGACATCCCCGACGACCAATCGAAGCTCTTGCCCGCCAGGGTGACCCAGATGAGCAGAGTGCTGACACCGGCAGCGATGAGCACGGCACCGAGGTAGTCGATGTGCACGCCGGCCTTGCGGACGACCGGCAGGTTCAGGGTGCGCTGGATGACCAGCAGTGCGATGACCGCAAGCGGAACGCACACGTAGAAGGTCCAGCGCCAGCCCAGCCAGCTGGTGTCGACGATGACGCCGCCGATGAGCGGGCCGGCCACCGTGGCCAACGACATCACGGCCGCGATCGGACCCTGGTAGCGGCCACGCTCACGCGGGCTGAACATCGACGCGATCACGATGACGACGAGTGCCTGGAGGCCGCCCAGGCCCAGACCCTGGATGACGCGGAAGCCGATGAGCATGCCCACCGACTGGGACAGGCCGGCGAGTATCGAGCCGAGGGTGAACAGCATCAGCGACAGCTGCACGAGGAGCTTCTTGCTGATCAGATCGGAGAGTTTGCCCCAGATGGGGGTCGTCGCCGTCGACGCCAGGAGGGTCGCGGTGACCACCCAGGTGTACTGATCCTGGGTGCCGTGCAGGTCGGTGATGATGGTCGGGAGCGCGTTGGACACGATCGTCGACGAGAGAAATGCGACGAACATGCCCATGAGCAGGCCGATCAGTGCCTCGATGCGTTGCCGATGGGTCATCGGCGCACCCGAGGCCTGTTCGGCTCGCGTGGTTGTCGTGGTCAAGGTGAGACCTCCGGGTTCAGGTGGCAGGACGCCGCTGTGCGCGGAGTCGGAAAGGGGGGCGACCCGCCAGCGCGGGCGGTCGTCGGATCGGTGGCGCGTGGGGGTGAGCACGCACCGAATTAGTTGATAGCCGCAACTATAACCAACTATGGTTGCAACCCGCAACTATCTTTGCCTATTCCGCGGAATGCTCCGGGTCGGGGTGTTTCGCGTCACCGTCGCCGTCGCCGGACACGTCGGCGAGGCGCCGAAGCAGCTCGGTGAGGGTACGGATGTCGGCGGCGTCCCATCGATTCAGGCGGGCGCGCCAGTCCGCGACGGCCGACGCCACCACGGCATCGACCCGTTCCCGGCCGGCGCCGGTCAGGGCGACCACTCGAGCGCGTGCGTCGTCGGGGTCGGGCGTCCGGCGGGCCAATCCCAGCCGCTCCACGGAATCGATCTGGCGGGTGACGGTCGACTTGTCGAGGTCGAGCATCGCCACGAGCTGTGTGATCCGCAGGGATTCGTGGCGGTAGAGGATGGTCAGGAGCGGGTAGCAGGACGGGTCGAGACGCGGGTCGATCGCACGAGCACGATTGCGCGTTCGAGCCCGACCGCGTCGCCAGAAGTCGGCGAGTTCGGACTCGAGGTCGGTGATCGGATCGCTACCCACCCTGTGCAGGGTAATCGCGCGTCGGGTCAGGAGGAGGCGACCCGCGCGGTGGTGCTGCGGATCACCAGTTCGGGTGTGAGAGCCGACGCCGCCCGGTCGGTGCGGCCGGCGTCGAGCCTGCTGACGACGTCGGCGATGGCGGCCTGCGCCTGTGCTTGTGGCTGCTGGCTCACGGTGGTGAGGTCGATGTTGGCAAGGCGGGCGAGCGTGCTGTCGTCGTAGCCGGTGATCGACACCTCGCCTGGCACGTCGACACCTGCGCGACGAAGGGTGTCGAGGAGGCCGACGGCGAGACGGTCGTTGGCGCAGACGACGGCGGTCGGCAGTGTGCGCGACAGGATCTGCTGGGCCGCGCGGATTCCGGCGTCTTCGGTGAAGGCCCCGCCCTCGACGACTGCGGCGTCGGCGGCCAGGCCGTGGCGTCGTAGCGCGCGCAGGAACCCGCTGCGACGATCGGCGGCGATGGTTCCGGGTCCGCCCGCGACGTGGATGATCTCGCGGTGTCCGAGCTCGACGAGATGGTCGACGACGAGCGAGATGCCCTTGGCATCGTTGGTGCGGATCACGTCGACGGTCGGCGACGAGGTGCGTCGACCGATCACCACCGTCGGAACCCGATCGCCCAATGCGGAGATGGCCCGGGTGTCCAGCTCGGGCCCGACGAGAAGCATTCCCTCGCAGCGGAAGTCGAGAAGTGTCTCGACCACGCGGGACTCGTCGTGGCTGGGGGTCACCGCACCGAGAACGATCTCGTATCCCGCGAGATCGGCTGCGGACACGAGATATTCGGCGATCTCGGCGTGAAAGCTGTTGCGGATCTGGGCCACCACGCCGATGAGGTGTGAGCGCCGGGCAGTCATCAACGCGGCCGTCCGATTTCTCCGGTAGCCGAGTTCCTCGGCGGCCTGTTCGACGTCGCGTCTCGTTGCGTCGCCGACGCCCGGCGCCTGGCGGAACACCAACGACACCGTCGCCTTGGAGACACCCACCCGGTCGGCGACATCCTGCATGGTCGGACGGCGCCCGGCTGCCGACGTCTCGGTCATTCGCAACCTCCTCGTTGATGAATCAGGGGTTGACAGCTCCCTGTGGTGTGGCTCATAGTCGTCAACATCGTACACAACTAGACCGGTTTAGTAGACCGGGCTAGTACCAAGGAAACGGGAGTTCACAGTGACCAACGAATCGATCGGTGTCGCCGTCATCGGAGGCGGAATGGCCGGGCGAGCGCATGCTGCCGGGTATCGCAACACCGGCACGCTGTTCGGCCTCGACCGGCCGGAAGTCCGGCTGGTCGCCATCGCCGACGCGAATCCGGCCGTGGCCGACGACAACGCCAAGCGGTACGGGTACGATCGCGCCGAATACGACTGGCGTGCGATCGCCGAGGCCGACGACATCGACGCGGTCAGCGTCGTGGTGGCCAACCACCTGCATCGCGAGATGGTCGAGGGATTGCTCGCCGCCGGCAAGCATGTGCTGTGCGAGAAGCCGCTGGCCGGTTCGCTCGCCGACGCCGAAGCCATGCTCGCCGCCGCCGACAGCACCCGGGACCGGGTTGCTGCGGTCGGCTACACCTATCGTCGGGCGCCTGCCGTGGAGCAGATCCGTCGCGAGTTGGCGGCCGGGACCGTCGGCGACCTCGTCCACTTCAACGGCCACTACTGGTGCGACTACGCCCTCGACCCCACGTCGCCGATCACGTGGCGCTACCAGGGCGGGCCCGGCACCGGAGCCCTCGCCGACGTCGGCAGTCACCTCATCGATCTGGCCGAGTTCGTCTGTGGACCCATCGCGGAGATCTCGGGTGCGCGGTTCCACACGGTGATCACCGAGCGGCCGATTCCCCTCGGTACCACCTACGGCCACACCAAGGGCGCGGTCAGCAGCGAGAAGGCGCCGGTGGAGAACGAGGACATCGCCACCTTCACCGCGACATTCGCCGGTGGGGCCGCCGCCACCTTCTCGGCTTCCCGCGTTGCACACAGCCTTCCGGACGGACTCGGTTTCGAGCTCTTCGGAACTGCCGGATCGGCTTCCTGGGAACTCGCCCGCATCGCCGAATTCCACCTCGCCGCAGACGATGTGCGTGCCGACCTGAACGGTCCGCGGCGCATCACCATCGGACCCGACCACCCCTACATCCGCGGCGGACTGCCCATGGATGCGGGTGGCGTCGGACATGGCAAGGCCGAGCTGTTCACCTACCAGGCGCGGGCGTTCCTCGACCAGGTCGCCGGCATCGACGTCCTCGGACCGCTGCCCGGCTTCGACACCGGCCTGCACAGCATGCGTGTCGTGGCCGCCATCGCCGAATCCGCAGCGGGCGGCGGCGCGACCGTCAAAGTCGGCTGACAGACCACACGATCACCAATCACTCTGCAAGTAGGGACAATTCCTATGAAACTCGGTGTCTACACCGCGATCCTGCACGACCGCTCCCTGCGCGACGCCCTGGAGGTGATCGGCTCACTCGGCCTGACCGGTGCGGAGATCAACGCCGGCGGCTTCTTGCCCACCCCGCATCTGCCGGTGCGTGAACTGCTCTCGGGCGAGGTCAGTGCGAGTGAGTACCTCGCCACCTTCGACGGCACCGGTGTCGAGATCGCCGGCCTCAACTGCAACGGCAACCCGCTGCATCCCGACCCCGAGGTAGGGCCCGAGGACGCCGACGACCTGCGCAACGCCATTCGCGTCGCCGGCCTGCTCGGAGTTGACCGGGTGGTGACGATGTCGGGTCTGCCGCATGCGCATCCGGGCGGTCAGTGGCCGGCGTGGCACGTGAACACCTGGGACTCGGGCTATCTGGACTCGCTCGACTACCAGTGGGACGAGGTGGCGGTCCCGTTCTGGCGTGAGATCGACGCCCTCGCAGGCGAGAACGGCGTCAAGGTGGCGATCGAGATGCACCCGCAGAACCTCGTCTTCAACCCGCCCACCATGCGACGTCTCGTCGAGAAGACCGGCGCCACGAACGTCGGCGCGGAGATGGATCCGTCGCACCTGTTCTGGCAGGGCATCGATCCGGTCGCGGCCATCGAATGGCTCGGACCGCTCGTGTTCCATGCAGCTGCCAAGGACACCCGGATCAACGAGAACTGCAAGATCTACGGCGTCCTCGACGAACGATTCACACGTATCCCGCTGTCGGACAACCCCACCGGACTCGGCGGACGGCACGTCGTGAACAAGTGGCCCGAGGACTCGGCCTGGGATTTCGTCGCCGTCGGCCGTGGTCACGACGTGGACTTCTGGACGCGGTTCCTCCAGGCGCTGGAGAAGGTCGACCCGGACATGGCGGTCAACATCGAGCACGAGGACGTCGAACTCGGGCAGATCGAGGGCCTGCAGATCGCCGCGGAAACCCTCAAGGCCGCCAACTCGGTCGCGGCCCGCTGATACCCACTCGGAACCCAGAGAGAAGCGATTGACGGTGAGCACCAACCATTCCCGGCGTCGCCGGCTACTCGCGGCGGCCGCATGTGTCGCCACGATCGCGGTGGCGGCCGCATGCTCGAGCACCGGCGGCAAGCCCCGCGACGACGACGGCGGCATGGCTGCCGGTCAGGCCAACACACCCCGATTCACCGTTGCGATGGTGACGCACGGCCCGCCCGGTGACACCTTCTGGGATCTCATCCGCAAGGGCGCCGAGACGGCTGCAGCCAAAGACAACCTCGAGCTGAGGTACTCGTCCGAACTTCAGGGTCCCGACCAGTCGAATCTGCTGCAGAATGCGGTCGACAGCAAGGTCGACGCCATCGCGGTGACACTGGCCAAGCCGGAGGCCATGGCGCCTGCGGTGCGGCGTGCCGTCGAAGCCGGCATCCCCGTCGTCGCGTTCAATGCGGGCATCGATGCGTGGAGTTCGCTGGGTGTGCTGTCGTATTTCGGTCAGGACGAACAGATCTCGGGTGAAGCGGCCGGTCGTCGGCTGAAGCAGGATGGGGCGTCGAAGGTGCTGTGCGTCATCCAGGACCAGGGCAACGTCGCACTCGAATCACGTTGTGCTGGAGTCAAGTCCGGTATGGGCGGTAATGGCGTGGAGAATCTCAACGTGAACGGGACCGACATGCCGAGCGTCCAGGCCACCATCGCGGCCAAGCTGCAGCAGGATCCCGGCATCGATCACGTCATCACGTTGGGTGCTCCCATCGCATTGGCCGCGGTCAAATCCAAGGATGCCGCCGGTAGCGAGACCAAGATCGCCACCTTCGACACCAACGCCGCCCTCGTCGACGCCATCAAGTCCGGTCAGGTGCAGTGGGCAGTCGATCAGCAGCCCTTCCTGCAGGGCTACCTGGCAGTGGATCAACTGTGGCTGTATCTCAACAACCGCAACGTGATCGGCGGCGGTCAACCGACGCTGACCGGGCCGGCCTTCATCGACCAGACCAACATCGACGCCATCGCCGAATACGCGCGGAACGGAACACGCTGATGAAGATCGCACTCGATCCGACGCCCTTCCATCACGATCACGACCTGCTCGAGTTCCCAAGGCTGGTGGCCGAACTCGGCTACGAATATCTGCAACTGACCCCGCACCGAGACTTCATCCCGTTCTTCAATCATCCACGCGCCGACGATGATCTGGTGCGCAGCTTTCGCAAGGCATGCGACGACGCGGGTGTGCAGGTCGCGTCGGTGCTGCCGGTGCTGCGCTGGTCGGCACCCGACGAGGATGCGCGTGAGGCGGCCGTCCGGAACTGGAAGCGGGTCATCGAGATCACCGTCGACCTCGGTGTCAACGTGATCAACACCGAGTTCTCGGGGCGTCCGGAGCGTGCCGAAGAGTCCGAACGTGCCTTCTTCCGGTCGATGGAGGAGTTGCTGCCGATCATCGAACGAGAGGGTATCGACGTCCGAATCGACCCGCACCCAGACGATTTCGTCGAGGATGGGCTGGAAGCCGTACGCATCATCCGCGGTGTCAACTCACCCAACATCGGCATGGTGTACGTCGCGTGCCACACCTTTCACATGGGTGGAAACATGGCTGAGATCATGGCCGCCGCCGGTGATCGGCTACGGCTGGTGCACGTCGCCGATTCGATGGATCACCGCCGTTCGCACGGACTTCGGTACATCACCAACCCGCCCGGGAACCCGGTACGAGTGCATCAGCACCTCAAGATCGGCGACGGCGACGTCGACTGGGACGAGTTCTTCGGCGGCCTCGGCGGACTTGGCTTCTACGACCGCGACGACACGGTGATGGTGTCATCGGTGTTCGCCGAGGACGAGAACGCGGTGGAGGTGTCGCGGTATCAGCTGTCGACGATGCAGGCGTATATCGACAAGTACTCCACCGCTCCTTGAGAGGGACCAAGGTCACTACTGTCCAATTCAATCGTGTGCTACTAATTGAGGAGGCAGCGAGCAGCATGAGGTGAGAACGGTGCAGGTCACTACGATGGCGGATACAAGCAACTCGATCGACCAGACGGGGAATGAGACTGCGATGTCCGCTGACCGCTCACGCCCGGGCGCATGGCAGTACTTCAAGTACGCCTATGGCGCCCGACTGCCCGAATCGATGCGTGAGTGGGTGGCCAACGATCTCGCCGGCCCCGGAGCGGCGTTCCGGATGGTGGCGCGCTGGTCGGTGCCCTGCATTCTGCTGCTGGTTCCCATGTTGTTCGTGCCGACGGAGTGGATCATTCGGCTGAACATGACGATCCCGATCCTCATCCCGTACGTCTTCTTCTCGATCGCACTGAACAAGGTGTATCGGCGTTACCGGCTCACCCAACACGGGCTCGACCCGGATCTGGTCAACAAGCTCGAACGCGAGAAGAACGCCGATATGTATGAGGAGTACAACCGCAAGTACCGCGGCGGCCGCAGTTAGCGGTGATCAGGACTGAGCCCTTAGTACAGGTAGTCCTCAGTACAGGTAGTCCTCGCCGCTGGCGCGCACCGTCACATCCGACAAGCTGATTCCCCACGGCTGATCGATGACGTGTACGACGGCGTTGGCGAGGTCGTCGGGAGTGATCAGCCAGTACTTCACCGAGTCGACGTCGACGAGTTCGGCGGGCATCTCGCCCTTGACGAGGCTGGTCACGTGTTCCTTGTAGGAGAGCGCACGCTGGCCGACGATGCCCATGATGGCGCGATCGTTGACGATCCAACTCGCGAGGTTGGTGCCCGCGACGCCCGTCGGTTTGACGGTCGTCACCTTGATCTTGCCCTTGGCCTCGATGCGTAGGGAGTCCGACAGCGTCGTGACGGCGGCCTTGGTTGCCGAGTAGACACCGGAACCCTCGAATCCACCGTTGCCGTAGATCGACGAGATGTTGACGACCTGTCCGCGGCCCTGCTCGATCATCTGGTCGTAGACGGCGGAGATGCCGTTGACGACGCCCTTGATGTTGATGTCGATTGCCTTGTGCCACTTCTGCCATGCCCGCTCGTGGTCGGCGAAGTAGGCCAGCGGCATGACGCCCGCGTTGTTGACCATGACGTCTATCGCGCCGTACGTCTCGACGGCAAGCGTGGCCGCGGCGCGCATCTGTTCCATGTCGGTGACGTCGGCCACCTGGTGAACCGCCGAACCGCCCTGGGCGACAATTGCTTCCGTGGTCTGCGCGAGGCCGTCGGCGTTGATGTCGACGCCCACCACGTGTGCGCCGCCAGCTGCGCACTTCTCGGCGATGAGCTTGCCGAAGCCGCCGCCGGCTCCGGTGGCGATGATGACTTTGCCCTGCAGATACTGCGACATGACTCCCCTAACCGGCCGTGCGATCGAGAGGATCGTAGCAGTGGTGCCCGAGCGATCGTTCGGTAGTCCCGCGTCAGTCGACGGTCACGTCCGACAGGGCGACGTCGGCATCGGCCAGCTTTGCCGGATCCAGCGCGGCTCCGGCGGAGATCAACTCCTTGATGCCGTCGAGTTGATCCCAGATGTTGACCTGCATGCCGGCTCGGAGGTGATCTTCGTCGTCGAGCCAGAATGCGAGGAACTCCAGGCTGTCGGGGCTGCCGCGAAGTACGACGCGGTGCTCACCAGACGCGAGACCGGAATACTCCATGCCGAGGTTGTACTGGTCGGTGAAAAAGTAGGGAAGATTGGTGTATTCGGCGCTGCCACCAAGCATGTTGGCAACCGCGACGGCGGGTTGATTGAGTGCGTTGGCCCAGTGTTCCGTGCGCACCCGACGCCCGAGAACGGGGTGCTCGGCGTTGGCGATGTCACCGACCGCGAAGATGTCCGGATCACTGCTGCGCAGTCCGGCGCTCACCAGGACACCGCCGTCGCCGATGTCGAGTCCGGCGCTCTCGGCGAGTTCGATGTTCGGGACCGCTCCCGCGGCCACCAGCACCGCATCCGCGTCGATGGTGTCGCCGCCCTTGAGCCCGATGCCAACCGCGCGCCCGTCCTCGACCAGGATCTCGGCCACGGCCACGTCGGTGCGCAGATCCACCCCATGCTTGCGGTGCAGGTCGGCGAAGATCGCGCCCACCTCTGCGCCCAGGGCGCCGATCAGCGGTTGCGGCGCCGTCTCGGCGACGGCAACCTGCGCGCCGCGGTTGCGCGCGCTCGCCGCCACCTCGAGCCCGATCCAGCCGCCGCCGACGATCGCCACGCGCATGTTCTCGTCGATCGCCTCGCTCAGCGCCACCGCGTCGTCGTAGCTGCGCAGGTAGTGGACACCATCAGCGTCCGCGCCGGGGAGGTCGAGATGCCGGGACCGTGAACCCGTTGCCAGAAGCAATTTCTCGTATGCAAGGGTGCTTCCATCCGGCAGTGTCACGGTGTGCGCTGCGGCGTCGATCTCCTCGATCATGGTTCCGGGGTGGACATCAATTCGATTGTCCCGATACCAGTTTCCGTCGTGCACTGTGAAATCGTCGAGCTTCTGCGAGCCCGCAAGAAATTCCTTCGACAATGGTGGGCGCTCGTAGGGAAGATGCTCTTCGGAGCCGAAGAGGACGATCTCGCCGTCAAAATCCTTTTCCCGCAAGGCCTCTGCGGCCTTGGCGCCGGCGAGTCCGCCACCGACGATGACGATGGTTGGCATGATGCCTCCCTGCAGTCGCGTATGTCCTTCGTCCTGCGTAGGACCTACTGTACGCCCGCAGCGCGCGCAACATTGGCTCGATGCGGTGCGAGCATGCGAATCGTGCGCCGTTGCGCGCCCGCGGCATTGCGAGTTCGCAGGCCATGCCGATGAATGTCGCTGGTATCGGATCCCCCTGCGGGTCGGCAGCTGATCCGAAGACGTGGCGGGGCGGGGAGGTACAGCTTTCGTACAGGCGGCGAGCGTTGTCCAACCCACAACCAAGAGTTGTGACCTCACAAATCGAAGCCCGCTTCCGCCGATGGCGCCGAGAGCGGAAGCTCGATGCATGGCAACTCTCACCGACACCCGCAACACGGCCCGCTCCGAGGCGAACTCGCAGATCCGCAGCGGCGCAACGCTGTTGGCTCATGTGACGCCGAACTGGTTTGGCGCGGTCATGGGAACCGGGATCGTCGCCACCGCCGCGGCGGGCCTGCCGGTCGGGACGGCCGCGCTCGAACCCTTCGCCGTCGCGATGTGGCTGGTCGCCGCCGGGCTCCTGGTCGTGGTCGCGTCGGCCTTCGTCGGGCACTGGATGCATCACCCCGAGAATGCCCGCGGCTACGCACGTCACCCCATGATGGGCCACTTCTACGGCGCCCCGGCGATGGCGTTGCTGACTGTTGGCGCCGCCACCCTGTTGGTCGGACGGGACGTCGTCGGCGACCATCCGGCGGTGTGGATCGACGCAGTGTTGTGGACGGTCGGCACCCTACTGGGGGTCGCGACCAGCGTGTGTCTGCCCTATTCGATGATGACCCGCCGTTCCGACGAACCACGGGTGGCGATGCCGTGCTGGCTGATGTCGGTGGTCCCGCCGATGGTGTCGGCCACCACTGGAGCGCTGCTCGTCGGGCACATCCCGGCGGGACAGGCTCGGCTGACGATGCTCTGCGGGTGCTACGGACTGTTCGGTCTGAGTCTGTTCCTCGGCATGATCACGATGACCCTCATCTACTCCCGTGCCATCCAGGACGGTCCGCCGGCAGGCGCAGCCGCACCGACGTTCTGGATCACTCTCGGTCTCATCGGGCAGTCGGTCACCGCCGCGAACCTGCTGGGCAACGCTTCACAGGGTGTCTTCACCGACGAGCAGGCGTACATCGCCCAGGGACTGCGAGTTTTCGGCATCGGGTATGGAATGGCGATGGCAGGTTTCGGAGTTGCCATGTTCGCATTGGCGGTGGCGGTCACCGTGCGCGCCGTTCGCCGGCGGATGCCCTTCGCGATCACGTGGTGGAGTTTCACCTTCCCGGTCGGCACGTGCGTCACCGGCCTGGCCGCTCTCGGCAAGGTCCTGCACGCCGCCCCGATCGAGGCACTGTCGGTGGTGCTGTTCGTTGCCCTCGTGGGCGCGTGGACGCTCGTCGCGTCGATGACGGTGGTCCACCGCCGCGCAGTGCTGGCGCCTTGATCAATCTCGGGAGGGACCCCGATTCGGGCAAAAAGGGCAGATTCCGGGTGGACGTTCGCAACGTCGCACGCGGGGTCGATCTCGGCTTTACAGTTGGTCGACAACCCATACATGCCACGGTCGAGGGGGCGGTCGGGCTGATCGCGTTCCGTTCTGCGGTGCGCAGTGAGGGGCCGAGGAATGACCACATCAGGCATGACCCCGATCGAGTCCCGCGGACAGGCGAACCTTCGCGAACTCACCATGCGCGGTGTGATCCTCGGCGGGATCATCACGCTGGTCTTCACCGCAGCGAACGTCTACCTGGGCCTGCGCGTCGGTCTCACGTTTGCCACCGCCATCCCGGCCGCGGTCATCTCGATGGCGATCCTGCGCTACTTCGCCGATCACTCGGTGGTCGAGAACAACATCGTGCAGACCATCGCGTCGGCCGCGGGCACGCTTTCGGCCATCGTGTTCATCCTGCCCGGCCTGGTGATGGTGGGCTGGTGGACCGGCTTCCCGTACTGGGTGACGGTGTCGGTGTGTGCGATCGGCGGCGTGCTCGGCGTCATGTATTCGATCCCGTTGCGTCGGGCCCTGGTCACCGGATCCGATCTGCCCTATCCGGAAGGTGTTGCGGCAGCGGAGGTTCTGAAGGTCGGCGACTCGTCGGGCGGGGCCCGGGAGAACAAGGCCGGCCTGCGGATCATCGTCGTCGGCTCGGTTGCGTCGGCGGCCTTCTCGCTGCTCACCAAGCTCAAGGTGGTGAGCGACTCGGTCTATGGAGCGATCAAGATCGGCACCGGCGGCACGCTTTTCAACGCCGGGCTGCTGATGTCGCTCATCGGTATCGGGCATCTGGTGGGCGTGTCGGTAGGTGTCGCGATGCTCGTCGGGCTCATCATCTCCTTCGGTGTGTTGCTGCCAGTGATGAGCCAGGGCAATCTCCCCGACGGTGACGGCCTGTATGACCAGGTGAACACCTTCTTCGGCAGCGACGTCCGACTCGTAGGCGCCGGTGCCATTGCGATCGCCGCCTTGTGGACGCTCGCCAAGATCATGATGCCGATCATCCGTGGTATCCAGTCGGCGCTCGCGTCGACGAGGTCGCGCCAGAAGGGTGTGAGCGTCGACCTCACCGAGCGTGACCTGCCGATGACCATCGTCGGTTCCACCATCCTGGTGCTCCTCATTCCGATCGGCTTCATGTTGTGGGACTTCGTGCACGACACGGTCCTCGAGGGCAGCGCGGCCGGGATCATCACCCTCAGTATCGTCTTCATCTTCGTGATCGGTTTGGCGGTCGCATCGGTGTGTGGGTACATGGCCGGTCTCATCGGATCGTCCAACAGTCCGATCTCCGGTGTCGGCATCCTGGTGGTGCTGATCGCGGCGATTCTGATCAAGATCGTCTACGGCTCCACCGATGCCGCGCACACCGCCGCGCTGGTGGCCTACACGCTGTTCACCGCCGCGATCGTGTTCGGCGTGGCGACCATCTCCAACGACAACTTGCAGGACCTCAAGACGGGCCAACTCGTCGGAGCAACACCGTGGAAGCAGCAGGTGGCCCTGATCATCGGCGTCGCCTTCGGAGCCGCGGTGATCCCCCCGATCCTGCAACTCATGTACACGTCGTTCGGGTTTGTGGGCGCGCCGGGCGAGACCGCGGACTCATTGGCCGCGCCGCAGGCGAGTCTGCTGTCGAGCTTGACCACCGGCGTACTCGGCGGCGACCTGAACTGGTGGCTGATCGGACTTGGAGCGCTGCTTGGCGCGATCATCATCGGCATCGACGAGGCGTTGGGCCGGGCGACACGATTCCGATTGCCGCCGCTAGCGGTCGGGATGGGCATGTATCTGCCCATGTCGGTGACCCTGGTCATCCCGATCGGTGCGTTCATCGGCCACTACTACAACCAGTGGGCCGAACGCAGCGGTGGCGCAGTCGACCACAAGAAGCGCATGGGAACGTTGTTGGCCACCGGCCTCATCGTCGGTGAGGCACTTTTCGGTGTGGTGTTCGCCGGGATCGTGGCCGCCACCGGTGACGACGCGGTGCTCGCGGTCGTGGGCGACGGCTTCGAGAAGTGGGCCGAGGCGCTGGGCGTCATTGTCTTCGCCGCGTCGGTCGCCTGGCTGTACAAGTGGACGTCGAAGACTGCCGCGGAGAGTAGCTCGGACCCGGTCAAGGAGTGAATCCGACTGCTGTTCAGGTGGATTCGGTGAGTGCCTGATCGAGGATGGCGAGTCCTTGCCGCAGTTCGTCGTCGGTCGCGGTGAGTGGCGGTGCGATGCGGAATATGCCGCCCATGCCGGGGAGTTGGACGACGTTCATGTGCAGCCCGAGGTCGAAACAGCGTCGGGTCACTTCGACGCCGAGACGGTCGGCGCCACGCTTGGTGACACGATCCTCCACGAGCTCGACGCCGTGCATGAGCCCACGGCCACGCACATCACCGATGCTGGGGTGGCGGTCCTGCAGCTCGAGCAGCCCGTCGCGCAGCAGCGAACCCGCTTGTGCGGCTCGATCATCGAGATGATCGCGCTCCAGCACGTCGAGCACGGTGTTGCCGACCGCGGCGACCAGCGGGTCGGAGACGTGGGTGGTGAAGAACAGGAACCCTGCGTCGTGTGCGGCGGCCTCGATCTCGGGTGAGGTGATCATCGCGGCCAGCGGCAGTCCGGCACCGAGAGTCTTGGACAGAGTGAGGATGTCGGGCACGATACCGTCGCGCTCGAAGGCATACCAGGAGCCGGTGCGGCACAGTCCGGTCTGCGCCTCGTCGACGATGAGCAACATTCCTCGCTCTTCACACCGACGTTTCAGCTCCGCGAAATAGCCTGGCGGAGGCTCGATCACGCCACCGGACGAAAGGATGGGCTCGACGATGCACGCCGCGAGTGAGCCGACCGACTGTGCGTCGATCAGGTCGAATCCGAAGTCGAGTTGTCGTTGCCAGTCCAGCGCGCCGTCGGCGTCGACGAAATCGGGGCGATAGGGGTTGGGGGTGGGTAGCGCGAAGTTGCCCGGCGCCACCGGGCCGTAGCCGCGTCGTCCGGCACTGTAGGTGGAAGCCGCTGCGGCGTGGGTCATTCCGTGCCAGGAACGCGCGAACGACACTATCTCGTGCTTGCCGGTGACCAGCTTGGCCATCCGGATCGCCGCCTCGTTGGATTCGGCGCCGGTGCTCAGCAGCAGCACCTTGCTCAAGGGTTCCGGCAGGGTGGCGCTGAGGCGTTCGGCAAGTGTGAGCACCGGTTCGGAGAGCATGCCGCTGAAGAGGTGGTCGAGTTCGGCGATCTGACGCGACACCGTCGACACGATGTCGGGGTGGGAGTGGCCGAGGATCGCCGACATCTGGCCCGACGTGAAATCCAGGACGGGCCGGTCGTCTGCGGTGTAGACCCAGCTGCCGGCCGCCCGCGCGATCAGTTCGGGACTGAACTGACCTCCGTAGCGAACCAGGTGGCGGGTGTCGACGGCAGAGGGCGTGACCTGCGAGTGTGGCATCGCTTCACGGTACGTCACCCCCTGATTCGGGTGCATGGTGGACGGTGAGGGGTGCACACTCGACGTATGGACGAGGTGCAAGCGTTTCGAGCGGCGGCCGACCATTTCGTAGCGCTCGTGTCGGAGATCGACGACCAACAGTGGGATGCGCCGGGACTCGGTGAGTGGGATGTCCGGGCGCTGGTCGGGCATACCGGACGCGCGCTGTCGACGGTTCGCGACTACGTGGCTCAACCGTCGCCGGATGTCTGCGAGATTCTCACCATCGCAGACTATTTCGACATCGCAGCGCAGCCCGGGCAGCCCGCTGCAATCGCCGAACGAGGACGGCAGGCCGGTGCCGCGCTGGGATCCGATCCGCTCGCAGCGGTCGAGCAACTGCGCGCCGACGCCCTCGCGGTCCTCGCGGAGACATCTGGCGACCGGGTGGTGCCGACGGCGGCCGGCAGCATGCGACTGAGCGTTTACCTGCCCACCAGAACCTTCGAACTTGCGGTGCATGGCCTCGACATCGCCCGGGCAACCGGACAGGAACCGGAACTGCCGGATGAGGTGGCGGCGGACGCGCTGGCGACGGCGTCGGCGATCGCCGTGCGGAAGGGGCAGGCGGCGGCTTTGTTGCTCGCGCTCTGTGGACGGACGCCGTTTGACACGTTGTCGCGCGTGGTGTGAGCGATATGAGTACGACGTCGGATGTCGCGGTGATCGGTGCCGGGATCGTGGGTCTCGCCGCCGCGTACGAGTTGTCCCGCCAGGGACTCAGTGTCACCGTTTTCGAGTCGGGCCAACCAGGCTTTGGCCAGTCGGCCGGCCAGTCCCGGATCTTTCGACACGCCCACGACGATCCTCGTCTGGTCAAGCTGGCCGTGCGCGCACGTGTTCGGTGGATGGCGTGGGAGGAGGAACTCGGCACCGAACTCATCTCGCGGGACGGTGGAATCGCTCTGGGCCCGTCGGCTTCTCGCCGGTTGGCGCAGCTCGTCACGCATCCGCAGATCGACGCTCGTGCGATCGACGCCGACGAACTGGCCCATTTGTTGCCGATGCTCGCGGGATATGCGGGAGACGCGGTGTTCGACGCGACCGCGGGATCGATCCACACGCGCGCCGCGATCGAAGCGCTGGCACAGTGCTTTGCCGATGTGACCGTGCGCGAGCAGGTGATCACGCTCCGCGATCGACGCGGTGGAGTCGAAGTACGCTGTCCCACAGGTCTGTTCACACACGGTGCGGCGGTGGTGTGTGCCGGCCGGGGGACGGCTGCGCTCGCCCGGGGTGTCGGGATTGACGTGCCGATCGAGCTGGGCGCACATGTTCGGGTGTCGTTCGGGATCCGAACGCCCGTGGCGTCACTTCCGACGCTGCAGGATGGAAGCGGCCATTTCGGGTTCACCGGAGTCTACGCGGCGGCCTACCCTGATCGCTCAGGTTACGGCCTCGGACTGTCGGATTCCGTCGCGGCAACCTCGGACGGAACCATCGTCGAACCCCAAGTGCTCGGCGAACTTGCCGATCGCGCAGCGGAATACGTTGGTGCTGCGCTGCCCGGTCTGGACCCGACGCCCCGCGATGTCGTGCACTGCTGGGTCACCACGCTGCCCTGGGGCGACGACGGAATCGCGATCGACTCGGCTGAATCGACCTATGTGATCGTCGGGCACAACATGTTCAAACATGCTCCGGCGCTTGGTGAGGCGTTGGCTCGATCGGTGCTCGACGGTCGGGTGGTGGACGGGTTCGGGCGGGGCAACCGACTCGGTTCTGCCGAAAGCGCCCCGACGCCCTGACCTGCGGAACTACCATCGGCGCATGCTGATCACGACTGCCGAACGCTATTCCCTGGACGACCTGCGTCCGACGCTGGCGCTGTCGCAGGCGGCGGATCTGGAGCCCGCGAGCAATTTTCCGATATACGACGACCTGACCGAGACATTGGTGACCGCTGGGCCGGAGGATTCGACCCTCCGGCACGTTCTCGCGGTCGCGTCGGGTTACTCGTACTCCGACATCGACACGCAGGCCATGATGATGACCCGACTGGGACTCGATGAGAGTTACTGCCGTGCAATCGAGATGACCGTGGATGCGATGTTCATAAGATCGACGGCCCACATCATCCAGAGCAAGGATGGGCGCGTGGTGATCGTCGCGTATCGCGGCACAGAGCCGACCAACGCGATCAGTTGGCTCGCCGATGCCGAGGTCACCCCCGAGTTCGTGGAGGTACCGACCCAACCGGGTGTCGAGCCGCCTCGGCAGGCCGTCCACGCCGGTTTCTACCGGAACATGCGGAGCATCCGTTGGCAGGTGGTCGAGGCCCTCACACGCGCGCATGAGGGCTTGTCGATCAACGGGGACAGGGCATCAGCGCGCCTGGAACATCCCATGGAGCGGTTGTATCTGACCGGCCACAGTTTGGGAGGCGCAACGGCCCTGCTGATGGGAATGGCGCTGTGCGCCAACGAAGTCTATCGGAAGGCCTTCTGGCCGTCGATGGCCGGAATCCACACCTTCGGGCAGCCGATGGTCGGAACACAGAATCTCGTGGATGCATTCTCAGCGGATATGCAGAAGAAGGTGTTTCGCTACGTCTTCGGCAAAGACCCCGTTCCGCATCTGCCGCCCACAGCGACCGGAACCCTCGCGCACATCGGTACGGAGTTTCACTCGGTGCCCGGCGTCGGCTACGTGAAGGAGCAAGGCGAGCAGCGTGAAGTACCAACCTACACATGGGAAGAGGGCCCCACTTCCACACAGGACGAGGGTGCGCTGGGGCTGATCACGCTGCCGTTCGGCTTCATCACCCGAAAGATCCCGTTGCTGCGATGCATTCCGTACGAATACGCGATCGACGACCATTTCCCGCAGTACTACGTGAGCACGTCGACACCGCCGACGTCTGTCAACGAGTTCGGTGACGACCCGTTGGTCACACCATCGCGCTGATTCACAGTGTGGCGCTGATCCGCACCTCGTGCCGACCGCCGAGGTCGACGTCGATGATCGCCGTTCCGTCGCTGTCCGCCTTGATACTGGGTTCCACCGCGCCGTCGACCCGATAGGTCTGCCGGGGGCGCAATCGGCCGATCCGCAGCGGCGTGCGAACTCCGCCGGCACCCGGGTGGAGGACGAGGTCGAGTCCGGTCCCGTCGCTGACCGCCTTGGCGACAAGCACTTCGGGGTAGGCGGCCTCGGTGAGCATGGGTCCCGATCGCCACGCGTCGGGCACCCGTCCGTTGATCAGCCCCTGCAGGCTGTCCTTGCCGACGAACCGGGAGAAGGCGTACGCGCAATTGACCCAGGTGGACACGCCCTCCAGCTTCTGGGCGCCGTCGGGCGACCGGTCGACGTCGGTGTTGATCCGAATGTGGTGGGAAACCCCTTGTACGACTTCGTCATCGCCCATTTCTCTGGCCGCGCAGAGCACGTTGACCCAGGCCCATGCGTCGCCGAGGTGGTACGAGCCGACGTCGAGCCGATCGATGGGTCGGATGCGGAGCTCCACCTTGTCACCGTGAACGCGAAGTCGATGAGTGCGCAGCGAGGACCAGGTCTCCTCCGCGAGGTCCGGCATGATGCCGTTGAGCCAGTAGACCATGACGGCGTCGTTGGCCAGCATCGGCGGCATCTTCAGGCCCATCGGTCCGCGTCCGAACAGGAATCTGCCGTTCCCCAGTAGATATCCGTTGTGTACCAGCGAATCTCGCGTCTTGTCGATCAGGTTGTCGGTGAGGTCGGTGTCGTGGAGGCGGTCGTAGCCGGCCAGCCCGGCGAGCGCGATGGTGTTGCACATCGGGTAGATGAGGTGCGGCTCGCACGGATACATCGTGTCGGGGCTGGCATGCATGTTGTTCTCGATGGCCCGGGCGATCTTGGTGAACCCGTAGTCGTACGTATTGCGGCGGTTCCACACGAGGGGGAGCGCGCCGTCGGCGTCAAAGCTGTGGTCGTCGTTCATGGTTTCGTACATGGCGAGCATCGCTGCGAAGAAGCCGGTGTACATGACGTTCGCGAACACCATCGGGTCGGGATTCCACCGCAGGTATCCGGCCAGACGTTCGGTTGCCCAATAGCCCCACACGCGTTTGTCGCACATCTTGCGAATGAGGTTGCCCTGGGCCTCAGCGAGGTAGCCGCCGAACGCCGGTGTGCGGGTGTATTGCGCCAGGGACAGGGCGTACGACGCGTAGGCCAGCTGATATCGGAGAGCGCTGCCGCCGATCTGTTCCAGCCGGGTGAACCCGGTGAAGTCATCGACCGGCTGGAGCGCCAGATCGAACAGATAGCGCTGCGACGCCAACTCGTCGGGCGTCGACTCGGTGACCGTCACGCTCGTCTCCGGGCTCAACCGCAGGGACGGACGATACGGGGCGCTCTGCAGTGATTCGGTCATCATCTTCCAGACGTGAGGAGGGGCGAACACTCGATGGGAACGCCAACAGCAGGCCGACGAAGGCGGCTGCGAGCGGCAGCACGTGCATCACGGTGTGCAGGGTGACGTTGTGTACGTGATAGAGCGACGCGACATGCATGTCGAGCGCCATCAACTCCAGGCTCGCGATGGCGATGCCGACGCAGGCGCAGCCGACGATTTGACTCCGGGTGCAGGGGTCGTCTCCCCGACGCATGAGCCTCGACGCAACACGTATGGCGACAGCGGCCAGGAGGAGAGCGCCTGCGGTGCGTACCAGCCAGATGGTCTGCGCGGCATCGCCGGTGGCGATTCCGCATGTCACCAGGAGTGCGCTCATGGCCAGGTAGACACCCAGCCCGACTGCGACGAAACGCAACGTCCAGGCAGCGACCCCGGTTCGGGTGTCAAGGGTGCGATCGGGGTGCCGCGGTGGCAGAAACGCCGCCGACGCTTCGCCGGGAGCCGGCCGGTTCGCGGTGGGGGCAAAGCCGTCGTCGCTGAGCGCACGACGCGCCCGCCACGGTGCCAGCCGGTGATAGACGGCTATCAGCAGCGCTGCGACGATGCAGCAGGCCATCGCAACCCTCCGTATCTGGAAACATGGCGTTCCAGATACGCTATCGCGTTTGCGTCTCAGATGTAACCGGGATCACTCGTCTATCCGCGGAAGCGACGACGCTCGCGCCAGTCCGACACCATTCGGCCGGTCTGGGTCCGCAGGTCGGCGGCCACATCGAGGACCGAGACGTCGGGTCGCCGCAACGCGCGGGCGGTGGTACCCGCCAGTGCGGATGGCGGCGTCATCGCGGCGGGCGGTTGGACGCGGTTGTAGATGTCGCTGAGCACCGCAGCATATTCGGGGCGTTCGCGGGCGCGGTGATAGAGCTCGTACTCCAGCGGCGACGGCGGGAGGCCCGCGGCCAGGAAATTGGTCCACTGGTAGATCTCGATGCAATCGCGTTCACGCTGCCGAGCCCAGTCGGCGGTGGCGCGGTCGACGGTCTGCGGATCGGGTGGGCCGGCGTGCCCGGCGCGGGTACCCAGGACGGGCGCGAGGTATTCGCCGAGCAGTCGCCCGTAGCGGTAGGCGTCGCGAATTCCCTGCGCGGTGACCGGATCCTTGAAGTGCCCGGCGTCGCCGGGAAGCACCCAGCCTGGCCCGCTTGACGTCCGGAAGTACGATTCGATCCCCGTGCAGGCACGCACCCTCGAGGCCAACTCGCAACCTTCGAGGCGCTTTGCCAGGCCGGGCAGATTCTGGATGCCCTGCAGGTAGGCATCGGTCACCTTGCGTCCGCGGAACTGGGGGATGAGATCGATGGGCGGTTGCAGCAGGCACAGCAGTTCGCCGCCGTCGCACGGGAACGCGGTGCCCAGGAGACCCTCGACCCGCCACTGGGATGCGATGTGGCGCAGGTCGTCTCGATCATCCTTCCAGTAGGCGAAGTAGCAGGCACGGCCGCTCGGTGCGCTGATGATCGGTGTGCGTGCGCCCACTTGTTCGGCGACAAAGCTCTTGCGACCGTCGGCGCCGATCACGATCGGCGCGCGCACCACGTGACGGCGCTCATCGGCGTCGGAGTATTCGATTCCGGCGGCACGCCCGCCGTCCCAGATCACCTTGGTGGCGGTGCACTGTTCACGAATCTCGGCGCCCGCGGTCTTGGCGGTACGGACCAGTGCGTCGTCGAGGTGGGTGCGTCGGACGCACATCCCGTAGTCGATCCCGGATACCGCGGAATATGGAGTGCGCCAGCCTATCTCGTCGAGTATTGCCTCGGCGATCGGCATGCGTGGCGCGCCGATTGCCTCCACAGCGTCAAGCGCGCCGAGGGCGTGGATCTCGGCCATCGTCGACGGCCACAACAGATGTGTGGAGAGGGTGTCGGACGGGAAGCGGGCCGAATCGATGGCGAGGACGTTCAGGCCGCGCTGCGCGAGTGCGATCGCGGTTGCCGCGCCCGCGCAACGCGCTCCCACAATGACCGCATCGAAATACTCGCTGTCACCCGACGGAACGCCATCCTGCTCCTCGACACCCGATCCGCTCCCCGCAGCGTTCATCACCGACTCCCGCCCATTCTTCTTGGACACATTGTCTGACACAGTGTCAGGAGACCGTATTGCCTGCGCACAGAGGGTGTCAAGGGTGGCGTAGCATCCTGGCCATGGGATCGGTGACCAGGCCCGCGTCGAATGCGAGTCAACGTCGCGGCGAGGTCACCGAACGGGTGCTCACCGCGGTAGAACAACTGCTGGCCGACGGCGAACGATTCACCGAGATCCCGGTGCAACGGATCGCGGAGAGTTCGGGAATGTCGCGTCCGGCGTTTTACCAGTACTTTCCGAACAAGAGTGAGGTCCTCATCCAGGTGGCCGACGTGGCCTCCCAGGAGTTCTTCGCCGGACCCGCACGCTGGTTTGCCGACGACGGCTCCCTGGGCCGCGGGGTCGACGGCGTCGCGGCGGCAATCCGAATGATGGTGTCGGAGTTCCGGAAACACTGGTCGCTCATGCGCGCGCTGAGCGAGGTCGCTGCCTACGACGCCCGGGTCGCGGACTTCTGGTTCGGTCGCATCGAGTCGTTCATTGCCGCCGCGTCGGGACAGGTCGACCGCTGGCGTGCCGACGGCCGGGTGGACGCAAGCGTGACCAGGGAGTCGGTGGCGGCGGTGACCTGGATGGTCGAACGGTCGGTGACCCAGCACGTCCTGCATCCCGACGACGACACGCCGGATGCGGACGAACGGTTGGTTGCGGCACTGTCGCGCACGATCTGGCTCACCATCACCGGCGGTCCCCGCTGATCCGACTCACAGCCGACGTCCAGCATCGATGGATACGTTGGGCCCATGACCTCCACACTGCACACCGACCCCGTCGCGTCGACCATCGCCGCGATGTACGACGACGCCCGAGCGCAATTCGACCGGGCGGCAGGCGGCGGACGTCCGCGATTGTCCGACGACGCAACCGCGCAGGAACGGGCCGACGCGGCGAGCGACGCGTACATGCCGGTGAGTCCGATGGCCGGACAGCTGATGTACTCGCTGGTCCGGGCCACTCGGCCGGACGTCGTCGTCGAATTCGGGATGTCGTACGGAATCTCGACGCTGCATCTGGCCGCCGCGGTCCGCGACAACGGCCACGGCCAGGTCCACACAACCGAGATGAGCGCCAAGAAACTCGCTGCCGCGGCCGACACGTTTTCTCGAGTGGGCTTGGACGATGTGATCACCATCCACGCCGGCGACGCGCTCACCACCCTCGCCGACCTCGACGGACCGGTGGGCTTCCTCTTTCTCGACGGCTGGAAGGACATGTATCTTCCGGTGCTCGAGCTGCTCGAGGACCGGCTGCCGTCAGGGACGCTCATTCTCGCCGACAACACCGAACGCGAGGGGGTCGCGCCGTACCTGGCGCGGGTTCGGGACCCGGAGGCCGGCTATGCCGGCGTCAACTTCCCTGGCAAGGGCGCCGACACGATGGAGTTGAGCGTTCGGCTCTGAGGCGAAGGGCGGCCCAGGGAGGTGTTACCGACACTCTGTGTCCTGTCGGAGAGTCTGTGTGCTGCAGCACCCAGTTGACCCGATTCGACACAGGGTGTGGCCAGGAATCGAGTTGGGTTGGAGACCGTGTTGAATGTCGGGGACGGTCGACGAGGAGGGATGGGCGCGGATGGGCAGGTTTGACGGGGTTGGGACGCTGTATCGCGTGTTTCGGGGTGAACAGGTCGGCGAACCATTCGCGACGCCGCACGTGGTGGTCGCCGACGGTCGTCACCGGCTGCTCAAGCGCTACGACCCGACGGGCACGCGGATCGATGCTCCGCCGGTGCTCCTGATCCCGCCGCTCGCGGTGTCGTCGAGTTGCTACGACCTCGCCCCCGGCCTCTCGTTCATCGAGTTCCTGACTTCGACCGGGCGGACCGTCTACCTCGTCGACTTCGGGGACATGGATCGCACGGACCGCGATCTCGGGTTCGCCGGTTTCTTCGCCGACATCGTTCCGGAAGCGATTCGACGAGTGATCGGCGACAGCGGTGCCGAGATGGTCGACCTGGTGGCGTGGAGCATCGGCGGCACCCTGGGGTTCCTCACCCTGGCCGCAGACCCGGGGCTCCCGGTGAGGTCGATGACGGCCGTCGGCACGCCGCTCGACTACGCGCCGGTTGCCATGTACCGGCTGGGCAGAGCACTCACGCGGCCGACGAATGGCAAGGCGATCACGGTGGTCTTGCGCGCGCTCGGTGGTATCCCGGCGCCAGTGGTGCGCACGGTGTATCGCGCAACCGCATGGCAGCGCGAACTGAAGAAGCCGGGCTACATCATGAGCAACGCCGACAATCCCGACGCGCTCGCGAGAATGCAGGCCATCGATCGGTTTCAGGCCACGATGCCCGGATATCCGGGCAAGGTGTCCGAGGAGATGTGGGAGAACTTCGTCTATCGTGCCGAACTTGCCGGCGGTACATTGCATTTCGGCGACCGGGTGCTGGAACTCTCGTCGATCACCCAGCCCATCGCCCTCTTCGGCAGTCACCGCGACGCGATCGTCAGTTGGGAGGCCGCGCATCACGGCGTCGAGCTGTTCGACGGTGCGCAGCACGTCGAGTTCACGACGGTCGAGTCGAGTCACCTCGGCTTGATCGCCGGGTCCGACGCTGTCGCACACACCTGGCCGCGGATCGACGAGTTCCTGCGGGAACTCGATTCGCGGCCAGGTGGCGACGGTCACCAGGCCTTCGAGGCTCCTCGCTAGCGCTTGTCGCACCTCAGGCAGCGGTAGGCGGCTGTGCGCTTGTCGCACCTCAGGCAGCGGTAGGCGGCTGTGCGCTTGTCGCACCTCACGCAGCGGTTGGCGGCTGTGCGCTCGTCGCACCTCAGGCAGCGGGCTGATCCTAGAGTTGTTGTCGGCGTAGGTGATCGAGCCAGGCATGCACGAGCGGCACCACGCTGGCGCCTTCGCCGCTGGCGGCCGCGACCCGTTTCATGGAGCCGGACCGAATGTCGCCGGCCGCGAACACGCCGGGGGTGCTGGTGGCGAGGTTCGGCGGCGGCAGACCGTCGGCCCAGCGCTCGCGCGGTACGTCCCGTCCGGTGAGGACGAAGCCGTCGTCGTCGCGGTCGACCTCCGGTGGCAGCCAGTCGCAGGTGGGTTCGGCGCCGATCAGCACGAAAAGTCCACCGGCGGTGACCTGTTCGGTGTTTCCGGTGGGTCGGTCGCAGAGCTGCAACCACTCGAGTCGTCCGTCGCCGCCACCGTCGATGACGTCGCAATTGCCGCGCACCGATATCCGGGGGTTGAACGTGATCTCGCCGATGAGGTACTGGGACATGGTGGCGCGGAGATCTTCTCGACGGATCACGATGGTCACCGACCGCGCGTGCCGCGCCAGATGGATCGCCGCCTGTCCGGCGGAATTGCCGCCCCCGATCACGAACACGTCACGACCGTCCATCTCGCGGGCCGCCGACATCGCTGCCCCGTAGTGCACACCGCGCCCGACAAGGTGCTCGAGTGGATCGATACCCAGACGGCGATAGGTGACGCCCGTGCTGATCAACACGGCTCGCGCGACGACGTCGCCGCCCTCGGTGCACACGCGATGCGGTGTGCCGTCGGTTCCGGGCAGGATCGACTGCACGTCCCATCCCGTATAGAACTGGGCCCCGAACCGCACGGCCTGCGTCCGGGCCCGCTGCGCGAGTCGCATGCCGGAGATTCCGCGCGGGAAGCCGAGGTAGTTCCGGATCATCGAACTCGTCCCGGCCTGCCCCCCGATGGCCTCGGATTCGATGACGACCGTCGAAAGTCCTTCCGAGGCAGCGTAAACCGCTGCTGCGAGTCCGGCGGGTCCGGAACCGACGACGGCGAGGTCGACCACGGTGCCCACGTCGACATCTGACGGCCGTCCGTAGATGAGCACGGCCACGTCGCGCACCGTCTCGGCCGCGATGACCGATCGCCCGTCGTCGGCGCGCAGGGAATGCACCAGCGGGTAGACGCCGACGCTGGACGCGAGTTCCTCGGCCTGTCGGCCCTCTGGACTGTCCGGCGGGTAGGTGCGGTTGGGCATGCCCATGCGATCGAGGAAGTCGCGGATCGCCAGCGACAGCAGCGTCGTCGTGGGCGTGATGATGCGGATCGCGTCGACTTCGGGTGCCGCCACCGTTGCGCCCCAGTCGGAGAGCATTTCGGTTATGGCGTAATGGAATTCCTCATCCCGGGCGCCACGGGGCAGTAGCAGGAACGTGTCGAACTTGCCCTTCTGCAGCGCCGGCCGCAACGTGGTGGTGTGCTCGGCGAAGTTCTGCCACGCGATCACGACCACCCGCCGCGCCGTCGGCACGATGCTCCGGAACGCCGACAGCGCCTCCAGGAGGTTCATGTCGGGCAGTTCGGACGACACCACGATCAGCGCCACCGGATGTCCCTCGCTCGCGAGTCGGCCGAGCAGCGCTATCGCCTCGATTGCACTGCGCGTGCAGGTGACATGGTAATCCCTGGCGTACCTGCTGAATTCGAGCATGAGCGCATCGCCGTGATCGGCCGACACGAGGACAATCGACGGTGTCCGCGGGTCGTCGGCAGCGGATCTCAATGCGGGAACGCAAGTGCGCTCCCGGGTATCGGAGGGCCTTGTCCCGTTGAATCGATGTATGTCAATATTGACGGGTGTCGAATAAGAACTTGCTTCTCTTGCCAGGCCGCGGCCTGAGTGGTGACGAGACCGGAGCGGTTACCCCGCTGCTGAAGGCGCTCGCGGATCCGGTTCGGCTGCGGTTGCTGTCGGAGGTCGCCGCGCATCCGGGAGGTGAGGCGTGCGTGTGCGACATCTCCGGGCCGTTCGAGCTGTCGCAGCCGACGATCTCGCATCATCTCAAGGTGCTGCGTCAGGCGGGTCTGGTGACGAGCGAACGCCGCGCGACGTGGGTGTACTACCGGGTGAACGCTGAAGCGCTGCAGCAACTGTCGGACCTGCTGGACGATCTCGCCACGGTCGTGGGGGAAACACGCTCGTGTGAGGTGGACCAGTGACCGCCTCCGACACCGCGGTCGCGGGCAAGCTGTCGACGCTGGACCGATTCCTGCCGGTGTGGATCGGCGCAGCGATGGTCGCGGGCCTGCTGCTGGGCCGCACCGTTCCCGGCCTGGGTGACGCCCTGGCGGCCGTGGAGATCGACGGCATCTCGCTGCCGATCGCTCTCGGACTGCTGATCATGATGTATCCGGTGCTGGCCAAGGTGCGCTACGACCGACTCGACTCGGTCACCGGCGACCGTCGCCTGCTGCTCGGGTCGCTGGCGTTGAACTGGATCCTCGGACCCGCGTTGATGTTCGCGCTGGCCTGGCTCCTGCTCCCCGACCTACCGGAGTACCGGACCGGACTGATCATCGTCGGTCTGGCGCGCTGTATCGCGATGGTCATCATCTGGAACGACCTGGCGTGCGGCGACCGCGAGGCGGCTGCCGTCCTCGTCGCACTGAACTCGGTGTTCCAGGTGATCATGTTCGCCGTGCTGGGCTGGTTCTACCTCTCGGTGCTACCCGGATGGCTCGGCCTGGAACAGACGACCATCGACACCTCGCCGTGGCAGATCGCGAAGTCGGTGCTGATCTTCCTCGGAATCCCGTTGGTCGCCGGCTATCTCACCCGCCGCATCGGCGAACGGGCCAGAGGCCGCGAATGGTACGAATCCTCGTTCCTCCCCCGATTGGGGCCGTGGGCCCTCTACGGCCTGCTGTTCACCATCGTCATCCTGTTCGCCCTGCAGGGGGAGCAGATCACCTCTCACCCGTGGGACGTCGTGCGGATCGCGCTGCCGCTGCTGATCTACTTCGCGGTGATGTGGGGTGGCGGATTCGTCCTCGGCGCCGCGATGGGGCTGGGTTACGCACGGACCACCACGCTGGCGTTCACCGCCGCCGGCAACAACTTCGAACTCGCCATCGCCGTTGCGATCGCGACCTATGGTGCGACCTCCGGTCAGGCTCTCGCCGGAGTCATCGGCCCACTCATCGAGGTGCCCGTCCTCGTCGCGCTGGTCTATGTGTCCCTGGCACTGCGGAAACGCTTCACCAGTCCGACGACCGCCTCCAGCCCAGATGTATCGAAGGAGCCTGTTCGCGATGTCTGAGAATGTGTTGGACGAACAGCTAAGTCGCGGCGAACACCGCGCCCAACCCGAACTGTTGATGCCGCATACCGTGCTCGCCCGTACCGCAGCTGACTTGGCCGCCAAGTACGAGGGGGTGGTGTCTCGGCAGACGGTGGAACGCTGTGTTTTCGAGTCCTACACCGCGTTACGGCGCACCTCCCGGGTGCATGCGCATCTGACGACCTTGGCGGGCCGGTTCGCTGCCGATCGATTACGCGCCCTGGCCCAGGCCGATGGATCGGCGCCCAAGGATGTGCCCGAAGTCCTGTTCATCTGCGTGCAGAACGCCGGCCGCTCGCAGATGGCCGCCGGATTGATGACCCACCACGCCACAGGTCGGGTACACGTGCGCTCCGCCGGGTCAGCCCCCGCGCACTCGATCAACCCGACCGTCGTCGAAGCAATGACCGAGATCGGCGTCGACTTGGGCACGCAGTACCCCAAACCACTCACCGACGATGTAGTCGCCGCCGCCGACGTGGTCGTAGCCATGGGCTGCGGCGACGCGTGCCCGATCTATCCCGGCAAGCGGTATCTCGATTGGACGGTCTCCGATCCCGAAGGCCGTCCACTTAGCGAGGTTCGCGCGATCCGCGATGACCTTGACGCCCGGGTTCGTGAGCTCCTTGCCGAACTCACGGCCAACCATGTGTGACTTTCCGAGCATTCTCCACAGCTGAAAGGGACTGTTTCTCATGCCTTCCTCTCGACCTAGCGTGCTGTTCGTGTGCGTCCACAATGCCGGCCGCTCACAGATGGCCGCGGGGTTCCTCACCGCTCTGAGCCAGGGCAGTGTCGAGGTCCGCTCCGCCGGATCTGCGCCCGCCGACTCAATCAATCCCGCCGCGGTCGAGGCGATGGCCGAAGTCGGTATCGACATCTCGGCACAGTCACCCAAGGTCCTCACCCCCGACACCGTCGAATCCTCCGATGTGGTGATCACCATGGGCTGTGGCGATACATGCCCAGTATTCCCCGGCGTCAGCTACCGCGACTGGGCCCTCGACGACCCCGCCGGCCAAGGCATCGACGCGGTCCGCCCGATCCGCGATCAGATCCGCGCACTGGTCGCGGACCTCCTCGACGAACTGCTCCCCGCTAACCAGCAGGTCGGCCAGTGAGCACACCACCGAAGGTGTTGTTCGTGTGCGTGTCCAACCGCGGCAAATCCGTGATGGCCGAACACCTCACACCCACGGTCACCGACCGGATCACCCCATCCTCGGCCGGAACGAGTGCGAAGATCGGCGGACAGGTCAACGACCTGTCCGCCCAGGCGCTCGCCGAAGTCGGCGCCGACGTCGCCGGACACCAGCCGCGGCAACTCACCGACGAACTGATGCAAACTGCAGATCTCGTCGTGGTGGTCGGCACCGCCGAGGTCACCCCACCCGACGGCGTCGCCCTCGAAGTGTGGAACACCGACGAACCCTCCGAACGGGGCATCGACGGCATCGAACGGATGCGGTTGATCCGCGACGACATCACCGCCCGGATTCGCGTTCTCGCCGACCGCATCGCGCGGTAGGCGAGAACGCGAACCGAGGCTGTCAGCAGCAGGCTGTGCGCGCCTCGGCCTGGTCTGCGGCGCTGCCGCCGCAGCACACCGAGCCCTGCTCGGCGTCCTCGGTGGCGTTCTGTTCCAGCAGTTTCGGGCTGGTCCCGAACGTCTCGGAGTCAGCGAGCACGGTGTAGACCTCCCACTTCTCCTTCGCCGGTCCGGTCACCCACACCTTGTCCTGCGTCGCGAAACAGCAGGTGGAGTTGATCTCCTCCTGGGTGAACAGGCCCTCCCCGGACAACCGGGCGATCTCGGCGTGCACCTTCTCGCTCGACTCGACCTCGACGCCGAGATGGTTGATCGTGCCGCCCTGGCCGGGATTCTCCAGCAGCACCAGCTTCAGCGGCGGCTCGACCACCGCGAAGTTGGCGTATCCCGGCTTGCGTTTGGCCGGGCTGGTGTTGAACAGCTTGGAGTAGAACTCGATTGCGGTATCGAGATCATCGACATTGAGCGCCAGCTGCATACGGGACATGACCATCACCTTCACCTGTGAGACATATATCGAACTGCGGTCACTCTGCAGCGTGCCCACCTTTTCGACATATGTCAAGTAGGGGCGTACGATCTGGTCATGCCGAAGCCCTTGCCGATGGTCGACATCAGCGCCCCGATCTGCTGCGCACCGGTATCGGCGGCACCGCTCGATGACGACACCGCGCTGCAGATCGCGTTGCGGCTCAAGGCGCTTGCCGATCCCGTTCGGATCAAGCTCGTCTCAATCCTGCTTACCGACACCGGTGACGGGACCTGCACCTGCGACCTCGCGACCGCGGTCGGCCTCACCGAAGCCACCACCAGTCACCACCTGGGGCAGCTCCGCAAAGCCGGCATGGTCACCCCCGAGCGCCGCGGCATGAACGTCTACTACCGAGCGCAACCGGACTCGTTGGAAGCACTACGCAACGTTCTCAGCGCTACGACGGGTTGCTGTTGAACGGCGACGGCACGAACTGAGCGAGCCTTATCCGGGTGTCCTTTTGGCAGGCCAACTCCGGTGTCTTTCAGCAGGTCAGCGAGCATGGCGAGCAATCCAGCTCGGCTGGTGGCGGGCAGATCGGATCGGTGATCACGGCGTGGCCGGCGCCGGCGAGGGCGGTGATGCGGGCGGCGACGTTCACCGCGTGCCCGAACAGGTCTCCGTCGCGGACGACTGCGCTGCCGTAGTGGATCGATCCCGGCGCGTAGGGCGATGAATCCGTCTTGACCGGCGGCCGCGGCCGCGGGGGCGGTGATCGTGGCGAGGATCACTTGGGGGGCGTCGGCGGTGAGCATCACCGCATCGCCGATGGCCTTGACCAGCCGCGTGCCCGGTCGTAGAGCCTGCCTGCCAGGTCTGAGAGGCCAACCGTATGGCCAGTTCTGCGGCTTCCTGGTCGCCGCAGAACTCGGTGAACACGCTGTATCCGGCGAGGTCGACGAACGCCACCGCGACGTCACGCTGCTCGAGCTCGGCGAGCTCGTCCGAGGGAGGGCCATGGTGATGCCCGTGCAGTGGTGGCGTGGTCATCGGTCACCGGCGCGGCGGGCACGGAACCGGGCGAGCGCAGGGTTCTCGCGGACCGTGATGTCGGTCAGAGGCAGGGACGTCAGGTGCAGGCGGAGTTCGCCGCGGGGGATGAACCGGTGCGGTGCCCCTTCGAGGTTGTGCAGCAGCCGCGCCGGTGCGCTGCCGAGCAGGTCGTAGCCGACCAGCATTCCGCCGGGCGCGAGCACTCGGGCGGCCTCGGCGAGTGCGCGTTCCCAGTCGATGACGTGGTGCAACATGATGAACGAGACGACGGTGTCGAAGCTTCCGTCCTCGAACGGCAGGGCTGTGGCGTCGGCGACCTGGGCGTGGGCGCGGGCCCCGAAACCCTGCAGCCGATCGCTGGCGGCGGCGACCATGACCGGGTCGAAGTCGGTGACGGTCACATCGACGAGTTCGTCGGGGTTGGTGGTGAGGATCTGTTCGGTCATCGCGCCGGCGCCGCCACCGATTTCAAGGACCCGGCCTCGGGGATGGATGCCTTGCAGCGCCCACGGGAGTACCCACCTGCCGGTGGCCGCCTGCCACGGTGCGCTGCGGCAGAACAGAGACTCGATCGTCGACATCGACGGCATACCAACAGCTCCCACCATCTCGCCCGGCCGCGCCTGCTGCCACTTCTTCGTGATGATTCGATTACAGCACACAATGCCGCTATCATCGTCATATGACGATGAATGAGTGTTTGGTGGCGACTGGGGCGGACCTCGATCCCGCGGTGGCGTTGTTCCACAGCCTCTCCGATGGGACCCGTCTGGCGATCGCAACCCGCCTCGCGCACGGTGGCGAGGCCCGGGTGGCGGATCTGATGGCGGAGCTGGGGTTGGCGCAGTCGACGGTGTCGGCGCACGTGGCGTGCTTACGGGACTGTGGGCTCGTCGAAGGCCGCCCGCAGGGGCGGCAGGTGTTCTACAGCCTGGCCCGTCCGGAGTTGATGGACGTGCTCGCCGCCGCCGAAACCCTCCTGGCAGCGACCGGAAACGCGGTTGTGTTGTGCCCGAACTACGGCACCGACGCCACCACCTCCTGCTGCACAACGGGCGACACGAAGGCGGGGGTGCGGCGATGAGCGACGCATGCGGATGCGGGCACGACGAACCGGCCAGTGAGGACGAGCAGGCCCCGGAGCACTGGTGGCAGGTGCGGGAGCTGCAGGCTGCCGCCGCGGCCGCGGTGTTCCTGCTCGCCGCGTACATCGTCAGCTGGTCCGGCGGCTCCGAACCGGTCGCGCTCGCCCTGGAGTGGGTGGCGCTGCTGATCGGGGCGTGGACATTCGTCCCCTCGACCCTGCGTCGGTTGGCGAAGGGCAAAATTGGCGTCGGCACCCTGATGACGATTGCTGCGGTCGGCGCGGTGATCCTCGGCGAGGTCGGTGAAGCCGCGATGCTCGCTGTGCTGTTCTCCATCAGCGAAGGCCTTGAGGAGTACGCGGTCTCGCGCACCCGCCGCGGGCTGCGGGCGCTGCTGAATCTGGTCCCGGACTCCGCGACCGTGCTCCGCGACGGCACCCCGGTCACCGTCTCCCCGTCGGAATTGGCTGTCGGGGACCTGATGTTGGTCAAACCCGGCGAGCGGATCGCCACCGACGGCACCATTACCGAAGGCCGCACCGCACTGGATGTTTCGGCGATCACCGGTGAATCCGTGCCTGTCGAAGCCGGACCCGGCACGCAGGTCTACGCCGGGTCGATCAACGGCACCGGCGCCCTGAGCGTGCAGGTCACCAGCACGGCGGAGAACAATTCGCTGGCCAAGATCGTGCAGATCGTCGAGGCCGAACAGTCCCGCAAGGGCGACGCGCAGCGCCTCGCCGACCGGATCGCCAAGCCCCTGGTACCGGCGATCATGATCTTCGCTGCCGCCATTGCGATCCTCGGCGCCCTGCTCGGTGACCCGGCCACGTGGATCGAACGGGCCCTGGTCGTGCTCGTCGCCGCGTCGCCGTGTGCGCTGGCGATCTCTGTGCCGGTGACCGTGGTCGCGGCGATCGGCGCCGCCAGCAAGATCGGCGTCCTGGTCAAAGGAGGTGCCGCCCTCGAAGCCCTCGGCCGGGTCCGCACCGTCGCCCTCGACAAGACCGGCACTCTGACCGCGAACCGGCCCACCGTCG